>NZ_JBGMEK010000028.1:0-61628 GCF_041447265.1 Microbulbifer epialgicus | reverse complement strand
CAGAGTTGAGCATGTATTTGGTTCTATGGAAAATGAACAGGGAGGAATGTTCGTTCGAACTATAGGACTTGCGCGCGCCAATGTTAAGGTTGGCATGATGAATTTGGTTTACAACATGCGTCGATTTGTCAGTTTATACAGTCGAATTGCGCCCGCAGCATGAAGAGTGGGATAAAATGGATATGAGTTTTACTTGGAATTATTATAAAACACACTAACTATCAATATTTATCGAATAAGCTCAGTTTTACAACTAAAACTCAACCATAAAATAGCACTCCAATAATTCGTAAATTTATCTCCGAATTTATAGAGATGCCCTTATAATGAAATCTCCTTTTTTCTCCGGTCCGAGTTCTTGCTGAGCAGATTTTAGATAAACTAACTTATTTAGGTAGTTACGTTTTCTTGGTTAATGAAATTGTGAGATGTGAATTGCAGCCTCATTTATGTGTAACTACTTATTAAGCTTGCCTACCGACTTTACAGTATTCTTATTTCGAAAAAATTTTTAAGTTTTAGTGATATTTGTCAATCCAAATAGATAAATTATATTCTGTTCAAATTGCTCTGCTCGAGCGCGCTCATGATTTAATCAAAGGCACGTCTCATCATCTTATAGAAAACGTTCTTTCGCCAAAAATTAGGTGATTGATTACAGTTGGATGTGAATTTTAATAATATTCTTTGCGCATAGAAATTCTACTTAATTGACCTTGAGTTATTTAGAGAGCCCTCACTTACTCAATATGAAACCAGAGTGCCGAATATTGTCTGATGAATCATCCCATAATCAGATTAGTAGGACCAATATAAGGATAACCCGGATATTTGGCGTCTTACACCTCACTATTTTAGGCGGTCTTGAGATACCCAATAACCATGACCCCGAAGATTTGCGCGAGAAACTCAACATTCAGCCTAGAAAAATAATGGAAGCCATTACGGCGTTTGGTCATCAGTTTATAGGTCTGGTTACATCGCTAATGATCCAGGTTGTCTAAAATAATGGATTTGAAGAATGTAATATAAAAAATTAGAATATGAGCAGATCGTGGTTTCTTGCGAGAAGTGATTAAGCAACACTGGGAGCTATCAAGAAGTTTTCTGAAGGCCGGGACCTCAGTGGCCCATCACCCCCAGTGGTTCACCGGCGAAGGGCTTAGAGTATGTGAAGCCGAGCAAGTCTTCAGAAGGGTCTCTTTTTAGCCCATTTTTTACAACCCCCTTTACGAGGGTAAAAATTTTCCATCAAAGATCCGTAATCTAATTGTAATAGATGTGGAAAACAGGCCGCTTGTTTACAAGAGGTTTAAAGTGTGAATAGCTTCCTCCAGTAACAAGTGAATGTTATCAAGCGAAGCTATTGAGTAGATATATCCATCAGGACGAATTAATATCGCTTTATTAGTATATAATAAACTGCTTGTCCAATAGTTGTTTTGCTGATAATCAGAAAAAATGTGAAGTGTTTGAATCCCTTCGGGAACATATGTCGGCAATTTACATTTTCCCACTACCATCAAAGTAAAATTCGTATAATCCAGAAGGCTATAGAGCCTGGTTTTGATATCTCCGTTAAAGACGCTAAAGTCAAACATACGAGTACCTATCAAGCCTTTGCCATCGTATCGAATCCCCATCCCGGTGATATTTCCAGCATATTCCTGTACAATTTTTACATAATCTCGTGCATGAGTACCGCTTTTAGAGTGCTTGGTTGACCGAACAAGCTTACCTGAACTTTCAATTACACTTTTCGCCACGGGTTGGCGTTCATCTTCGTATGTCTTCAATAAATCGACATTTGTACCATAATTTATAACCATATTAAGCTTCCACATTAAGTTAAATGCATCAGCAATACCTGTATTTAAGCCTTGCCCGCCATTTACAGAGTGGATATGGCTGGCATCCCCGGCTAGGAAGATACGTTCTTGAATGAAAAAAGACTCTGCAACTGATTCCTTCACTGAGAATTGTGAAGACCAGACTATTTCCTTGAAGCTTAGTCTATGCGGTTTCATTGCATTGTTAATTTTTTCAATAGCCTCTTGAATGGTAAAATTTTTGGTATCCATCCTAATATAGAATCGATCTATTTCCCCTTCACGAGGTATCCAGGCTACATCAGATGTATCGGTTTGAAATACGATGATTTCAGGTACTTTTGGAAAGTTGGTATCCAGTATACCGTCAATCACCATCCAAGTAATTTGCGGTCGAATAATTTCGAATGGAATAGAAAAATGAGAACGTACAAAAGAACGAGAGCCATCTGTGCCTATCAAATAACGAGAATAAATTTTTTCGCCATTTGTGAGTGTGCTAAGACATCCGTGGTGTTTAACTTCAATATTTTCAATCGAAGTCAGACGCTTTACACCAGCGCCTATTTTTTTCAGTTTTTTATCCAATAAATTTTCAACAAAAGCTTGTCCAAGCATAAGGAAATGTTTATGAAAACAGCCTTCAAGTTCCTCCCACCATGAAGACTGCCGGGAAACAAAATTTCCGTCCGCCCAGACGGAACTAGTGTTACATGGTTTACCTAGGGGGTACAAATCATCAAATATTTCAGCGATTTCTAGTAATTGTAAAGTGCGTGCGTTCAGAGCATCAGCCCTCCCGACTTGAAGAGGTCCATCAGATTTATCCACGATAATTGAGCTCAAACCACAGCGTTGCGCTAGGTAATGACACATGAGTCCAACTGGTCCAGCCCCAACTATCATTATATCTGTTTCATATGTACTCATTGGTAGGACTCCAAGTGGGGGTTGTTAAATGGTGGATTACTTAGCACCTGAACACGACGGATATGGCGTGGAGATTGAGATATAAAGCGCTCCCGTCCATGTAGGAGAGTGAAGTTGTCTGCGATCACAATATCACGTGATTTCCACGCATGAGCATAGAAATTTTTAGGATTGTATAGTGCTTGATGTAAACTTTTATGTAAGATTTCGACATCTTCAGCATCGACGCCAGTAACTTCAATGTCCGGAGGGTTAACAAATATCCCCTTTTTTTCAAGGTGAGGTTCATTGTAGCGGATAACTGGATAACCTTTTCTAGGGTGTTTTGTTATAACAGGGGATATAGTCCTACTATTGTAAAACTCCACTCTTCTTTGATAGTTAACTACTGCTTTTTTCCATAATTCAATATGATCATCAGGGGCATACTCGAGAGCAAGCATTGTATTACTAAAAGTTGTTCGCCCCCCTTGTCCTGATAAAGGGGCCTTTATACATTGAAAAATTTGATATTCAGGAACTTGAGGTCGATACATGCCATCCCAATGAAGTGGCATGTAACTATTATCAAAAATATGGTCATCCGGTTGTTCTTTTTGAACTAAATCCAGTACTTTACCAAAGGGCCAAATACTGATTTCTCCCCAAACTTCACAGTAACGAGAAAAGTCAGAGGATTCTTCAAAGGTTTTAAACCCCCTCAGCACAATTAGCTGTTCTTGTTCAAATAATAATTTTAGCGCTTTAGCGTCCAAGTCATTAACATGTGTATTCTCTTTTGTGGGTTCAATTAGTACCCCAAACGGCTCAAGATGGATTATTTTGTGATTCATTATGATACCTTGTACATAAAGTTTTATGAATAGAGTTGATTACATCAGCTATCTTTTTTTTGAAATTGATATCAAAAAATACCAGGCGACTAAATAATATAATAACCAATGTGTATATTTAGTGAATAGAGGAGTATATGATATTGCTAATATGTTATGCGGCATGTCGAATGCGCCCAGATCTCGAAAGCCTTAAATTTCTGAATAATGCAGCCTGAGTGATTTCAATGCTAAAATTATACATTTTAATAAATTAAATTTTATTGTGTTTGACTAGATGGCATTTTTGTATTCTGGGTAGGTGCTTCATCGTCGAGGTGGACCGTTCGTTGCAGTGTAGTATCATTATTAATAATTAGTATATCACCACTATTTAATGAGTGTTGAGTTTGAATTCTTGGGTCATTGAAGAGCTTGAGCAAACGTTTATCAGTATGCTCTATCTCATCAATTAGAAATGATATCTCATTATCTGATATTATTTGTAATTTATGATTTTTCGACTGGTGATTTTCTGTCAGCGCTAGATGAACAATATTTTCTTTTGTCAGGCCCTGTACATTTGTAGAGTTTTGAGATTCAGTACCACGTAGTTTCTCAAGTTCACTTCCATTTAATGTCAGTGCGGCTAATGTTGTATCAATCGTCAATTTACCTAAACTAGAACTTGCATTCGGGGAGATTTGTGAGATGTTTTCAATTTTCTGTGTTTTTATTGAAAGTTTTTCACTGTGTGAACCTGACCTGATAAAGTTTCGAAGTGTCACGGTGCCAAACTCAACTGTAAGGTTTGCCAGTTCTTGGGGATGGAGTATGGATATTTCACAAGGTTGATCACAACAGTCAAGTATAAGGCCGGATTTTTCATGGTGTAACAGTGCTTGTATGCCCTTTAACTGCTCTATATGATCTTCTGTGTGTGCAGTCAACTTTATTAAGCACCACAATCTGTCTCTAAATATAACTGGAATTGTGATTCCTTTGTTGTTTATATGATTCACTTTGGAGTCTATTAAAAATTTTCTATTTTCTGCATCGAACATTATGGTGTTATGCCAAGGCGTTTTGAATTGCCGTTCCTCAAAGAGGAACAATGAGTATTTTATACCGTTCATAGGGTGTTGATGAATGCTTAAGCGAATACACTGCTCAAGCTTGACTTTTAAAAAGTTATCGAGAGCTCTTCCCTGAACCATCATGCCTTTAGCAATCTCAGAGAGGCGTTTTTGACGCGCCTTATTGGAAAGTTTGGATAACACATACTTCTGATCATGGCTCATGAATTTTTTTAATCCAAGGTATGTGCTATTCATGTTCTTGTTATTTTCTCTTAGTTTGGAGAAGTTATATTCGTAATTCTTGTCCCCATATATTTTTCTTAAACCATCAAAATATTCATGTTCATTAAGTTGGTCGAACTCACTAAAATTTTCAAAATTTAATATTTTCAGTGAATTGCTACAATTCATTTTCTCTACCATCGCTTTGAGACCTTCAGAGTAATCGTAATGGTTTTTCAGGTTGACGGATATATAGTCTGAGAATGTATGGTAGTCAGAGAAAATATAGAAAGTCACTCCTGGCGCATATATAGCCTGAATGTCGCGAATGATCTTAACAAATTTTCTTAACGCTAAATATTCTCCAATATCTGGATTTTTTCCTAAAACTTTATCCGAATTATTCGTTTTACATGGGAATGCAGGTAGCAGAAGCTTTACCTTATTTTGCGCGGCAACAAAGCTCCCAATTTTTTCTTTTAGCTTTGTAAATCCATCAGGTGTCGCATCTGTTTGACTAAGTAGCTGGTCGAGTAGTATGCGTAATATTTTTTCTATGTATATATCATTTTTTGTATGCTGCATAATATTTCCTATAATTATTTTTAGAATTATTGTTGGTGTGACTGAATGTTATTTAAATCACAAGTGGTAGAAAACTGGACTTTACCTTTTAAGAAATTTTTCGGTTTTCGATTCTCTTTGATAACAGTTTGTGTGCTCAGTGCATTTAACAATATGATATAGGTCCTATATCCGAAAGTCCCGCTTGACAGCAATTGAAGGTCGCGGCTGCTGCTTAGCAGCCCTTGAAAAGGACTAAGTTGTTCATTACGAACTGCGCCTAACATCTGTAGCCTTCACGTTTCATAAGACTTTTACAGGGTTATCCAACGGCACTTTAAACCAAATTACCCTATTTTTTGATAACTATTCAATTAGAACATTTTTTAAATGTGAAGTATTTCTAATAGATTGAGTTCATATTTTATGAATCTCATTTTGATAACATGATTTCAGCTGTTGATGCTGTGAAAAGGTCTACCAGAAATTGAATTGATGTAGTCGATGTGTATATAAATTGCGTAACTATATGGACAATCATTCACAGTAGTATAAAGGATTGAGCTCTAATCGATTAATTTTGATGATTTGTGATCTTCAGAGGTGTTCTTACTATTTTTTTACGCGTTAGTGAAGATTAAATATTTTTAGTATTTGATCATCGAAATTTTGATCTCCATCAGCGGAATAATATGAAATGACAGTTTAACGGCTCTCTACTGCAATTTAATATTTAAAGGAGAGCTCGTGAGTCATGTGCACACTCTCTAAGGTGCTTATGAATTAGCATGGTATCTACACTTACGAGTACGTCTAAGAGTTACCATTTTGGAGGGATATCATTAATGAATGATGAATAATTCAACGTAGTGGAAATGATAAAATATGCTTTTTAGAAGTGCTTTTATGTGGCCTTTAGCTTAAGCGGGGCATTTAAGTCGATATTTAATCTTATCGAAAAGTTGCCTAACACAAACTCAAGGCGAGCTCAAACGTTGCGTCTATTTTTTTCTTTATTTGTCTTGTTTATTATTGTATATTCTAAATAGTCAAGCGTACCAATTATTTACTTTTCAGACGGTCATCCTTCTCTTGACTGCCCTTTGTGGTTGGGCATTCTATTTAATCAATTTTCGATTTTTCAGGGTTTGATGTTTCATATTGATATCGTAAATATGAAATATGTTTTCAAGTTTACTGGCAGATTGTAAGTTTTTATAAGTCTGTTTCCGAATTCTACCAGGGCCACTAGATTCACAAGCTTTTGAGGTTTGAGCGTTTTCTCAATTTACAATTTGTCTATTCGTGTATGTTTGTAATTGTTTGTAATTGAATGGATGTTTGAGGGTGTTGATAACTGGTTTATATAGTTGAATGCTACCTATTAGTGAGACTCCTTAAGTCCCTAGCCGGAAAATTAATGTAACTATATGGACAAAATTACTATCTTTTAAAGATATTTTTAAAAAAATTTTGTCCTGATTTTTAAGGATGGTTGAGTATCAGACTTAGAGGTAATCTTAGTGTATAGGATTGCTGTCGATTGGATTTTAGGAAAGGGAAGTTTAGATGGTGTTGAGTAATTTATTTTCGGCAAGAATAATCATAAAGAGCCTACTAGCAATATCTATTGCTTTACAATCTAGCATGGCATTGCCTGATAGTAATCGTACTGATTTCGATGTCGATGATGATGGCCTTATTGAGATTTTTGATGTGGTCGATCTCAATGAGATTCGAAATAGCTTAGATGGTGCGTCGTTATATGGTGTCAGCACTGGTTGTCCATCTACGGGATGCTCTGGATTCGAGTTGGCTTCGAATCTAAATTTTGATACTGATGACGATGGAACTTTCGATAAAGATGACATTTACTGGAATAATGGAGCTGGTTGGGAGTTAATTGGAAATATAGATAACCCGTTTACAGCAGTGTTTGAGGGAAATAACTTTACAATTTCCAACTTATATATCAGGGTTGAGGATGAACTCTCCTTTTCAGCAGGTGAGTACTCTTTATTATTTGGGGCTCTCCTAAATGCAGTTGTACAAAATACAGTTATTAATGGCACTATATTTTTTGAGGGAGGAATTATTGTAGAGGACTCTTTACCTCAAGTGGTGAGTAGCCACTCCTCTAACAGTAATGTCATTTTATGTAACTCTGTTGATAACTTTGCAGAAGATGGACTGATTTGGGGGGGGCGCTCTTAGTTCAGAGAGCATAGGAATCGGAAATGTAGAGGTTGTGGATGCTTGTAGTGCCGGAATAATAGTCATAGGAGGTTCAGTTGATGAGGTGAGCCTTTCTAGTGAGGAAGGTGAGGATAGAGTTATTGCATCCGTAAGTAATGAAATTAATGATTGTGTAGGTGTTATTGGAAATATTCCGGACCCGGATCCCTCGATTATTGGTGATATATCCAATTTTCCTTGGAATTTTCCAGTGGAGTTAACCCCTAATAATGTTAATTTTATTCCGAACTTTTCTATATTATTTTCACAAAATGGAATTTCTCCAGCACTATTTTATAGTGATGCTGGTGAAGTTATGTTAGAAGCAGAGGTATTTGACTTTGGTAATACTATATAACTATAGCTGGAGTAGTCCTATGCTTACACCGCTTAATGGCTATAGTGAGAGTGCTTTTACCTTCGACCCGACTGACTTGCGTGGAACTTACAAGGTCGGTTTAACAGTTACGAATACTCGTGGAGGAGAGACAACTTCCAGCATACTTATTCGTATCGACAAATCAACTCCTTCTCTGGGTGAAAACTCAGATACCGACGGTGATGGTCTCAGTGATATTTTGGAGAGCGTAGCGGATTCGGATAGAGATCGAATACCTGATTACATAGATAAGAAGGGGCCTGCTAACCTTTTGCCAGTCAGTGTTACCGGAGTTCATATGCAAAGTGCAAAGGATACTACCCTTTCTCTTGGGGATAGCGCTTATGCGGCTGGTAAACATATAGGCGGTATTACTCTGAAAGATATTGATCAATTCTATAATGACAACCTTGCTAGCCAAAATAGCTATCAATTTCTACACGGAATTTTTGATTTTATCGTACGGAAGATTGAGATCGGAGAGAGCACCCAGGTTGTCATTCCGCTGAATGCGGCACTTTTGGCTGATTCAAAATTTACAACATATCAGCAAGGTGTAGGCTGGATGGATTTTGTTGAAGATGAGAAAAATAGTGTTGCTTCAGCACCAGGTTCTCTGGGTGATTGCCCTGAGCCGGGTAGTAACAACTACGGGTCCGGCTTGGTTGAGGGGTATCATTGTATTCAGCTTACCATTCAAGATGGTGGTCCTAACGATACAGATCGAGCGATGAATAACGCTGTGGTAAGCCTCGGAGCGATAGTTACAATCGGAGTAACTTTTCCGGATATCACTATCAAGTCTGAATGGATGGAGAAGACCGAGTTTCATGGAAAAGGTGAGAACGTGGTATTGGCCCTGATACTTGAAAGTGATTCGCCGGATGCTTTACTGAATGGCTTTACTTTAAAAGCCAAGGGAGAACTGAATGAGGTCAATGATCTGGAAATGGTTCACTTATATTTTGATCGTAATAGTAATAGTAATAGTAATAGTAATAGTAATAGTAATAGTAATAGTAATAGTAATAGTATACCGGAAGGCTCTGAATTGGTGAGTAGTGCTCAGTATGCGAATGATGATGGAATCCTGACTTTTACACTGGCTAAGGATTATCAGCTTCCAATCGGTGAAACACATTGGCTGGTCACCTACACTTTTTAGGTTCAAAATAGCGGTTTTAATAGCCACTTAGGGGCAAAATTCAAGGAAAAATAATGAGTTTGAATCAGTTGGGATTAAATATCTTATTCAGTGTGCTATTGATGTATACCTTAACAGCCTGCAGTGATTCTTCTAATGATACTAGACAATTTGAACCTGCTTCCCCATCTGCTAGTAAGATGTTCTCTGTCGGTGTGGAGTCTGTCGTAATCAAACGTCTAAGCACCAATGAGGAAGTGGGTGTGGATACCTCGGCAGCTAAAAGTGAAGGTCTAATTTATGAGTCAAATTTATAGTGACAGCTACTATCTATGATAAATTACATTTATTGATTGAAAGCCTCAAATTTTGAGGCTTTCATATTCATTCATCATGCATGGGTACATTAGCCTTATAGAAGCCAATTTTTCCCAGGAGTGTCTCGTAGAATTACTGTAAATTCTTGTGTTAAGCGGGGCCGATCAGGCAGCGCTGTGGTCTGCGATTGTTGCTTCATCTCCTTCCGTGAATTTTTTACCACAATATATGGCGTATTTAGCTGTGAAGGGTATGTCTCGGAAGTCTCTTTCGGTAGACGGCAACCTCTCAGTGACTTTCGTTTTTTGTATTGAGGTGTGGGACTTTGGATTCATTACGGTGGGCCAAATTTCATCTTTACAAACGCATGGGCGTTACCAGCCTTTATGAAATAATTTACACCTATGGAAGCAAAATACTATTTGGATTTTTGTGCCTTTGACCTTCATGGATAAATCGACTATCAAAACTATGTAGTTGTCGTTAGGAAGTTAGCTGAATAAGCAGGTCGATTTTATTGAATTCGCTCTTTATTCCTAAGACTACTCCTTTTGGGGTAATGTACTTCATCGAACTAGATGGTAAGTTATTACATGTGTTACGGGTTGGCTTTTGGCGAGTGCTAACAACACCCTACCTTAGCATCTTTTATTTATCCTTGTATTTCCAGGGATAAACTGACGATTGAAAGTCGTTGGATCTGATTTTTGGGGTGGAAATGTTTGCAGGCTTGCAATAGCCAGTCAACAGGTTTTGTACTGTACGAGTGCAAAAGGCCAGCAGTCGGAGTCTCTGCCTGCTGGCCACTTTTTGACAACGTCCGTTTTTGCAAGGCCTGCTTCAACATTAGCTTGAGCTTTGTCCGGATGGGGATTTTTCAAGCTCCTCTCGGTATCGCTCTCTGATTTTTTCCAGTCCCTTTTTTTAGATAATCTTCTGATATGTGAATTGAGATCACACACCATTGTATTTGGTAGACGATGTACTGATTGATTTATTCACTGATAAGGCTTTACCTGCTATCGAGCTTTCTTCAGGAATCTTTATTCTCCCTGTGGGCTAGTGATTTCTGACAGCGTATTCAGATTCAGCAGGGAGTAAGCTCAACGATAGGCATTATAAATAGAATTTAGATCTTGATAGTATTACGCTCTTACTAAAAAGAGGGAAGGAAAGAATACACTGTGCTCGGGACCGTATGAGGCATGGATGCCGATTGCGAGCTTACAGGGATGTATTCACAGCGCGTCTTGAGTGTAGTGTATTCTTTCCTACTGACATAGTAGTAATTAAGCGCATACACAAAAAAGTCGCCCTTTGCCCAGATAGTGGGAGTTAGTGGCGGGATTTAATGTACCAATTGATCAGGATTTGCGCTGGCGTATCTCAGAAGGTAGTGACCTGATGCTTCACTCCAAACATATCCACGGCTGCCAGTTTCGGCTGGTTAAGTTTATTGAGAGTTCTCCGTCGGCATCTATGTGTGGGTGGAAAGATACAGCACCGATATCGAATGGAGGTAATGTAGAAATTTATGTACGCTCTCCATAGGAGGCGATGCCATATATGGTACACCGTCATGTACTGTAACATGAAGATTCAGGAATGATGATGGAGTTCGCCGTATCCTGCAAGAGTACTCTCAGTCCAGCATTTCTTTAATGGCGTTTACCTGGTTTTAACGATTTTACTTTGCGGTCTTCTTTATATTGTAGTTTCATAGCCTTTTTAATCAGGTTCTGGAAGTTTGGGCACTCCAGCTGGTTATCCTCCGGGCAGTTCGCCACGTGCCGCAGACCGTCGCGCATGGCCTTCAGGCGACGTATGTTTTTATCCAGCTCATCGGCTTTCTCGATCAGCTGCTCCCGATCAATATTCGCTTTCCCGCTATAAGTGAACATAGTGGCTATTTCTTCTAGCGAGAAGCCCGCATAACGCGCGAGTGAGATTAACGAAAGTTGTTCAACTGCGCTGATAGAAAATACTCTGGTGAGACCACGTCTGCGGATGGACTTAATTAGTCCTTTTTCCTCATAGTATCGCAGTGTTGACGAAGGCAGTCCGGTACGTTGTGACAGTTCACGAATGTCGATTTCCTGTTGATCACCCATCTATATTGACCTCAAGTTGACTTTAAGTTGTATCCTAGTTTTCATTGTGACGCCTGACAAGAGGGGGAGCGGGGAAAAGCAGTGAAAACTGGTAGAACGGAATGGAAAATGTGAAAAAAATGTATATTTAACATTTTATCATGAAGTCTAGAGAATCTAATTACAGAAAAAGTAATGGCACGGTATCTCGGGTGGTTTAGGTACCTACTCCTCAATTAATAGCCTACGCAAGCCATATTAATGCCTTATGTTTATAGTAAAAAGACTATTTGAATCATCCGCAAAACGCAAATCCAGTGAGTCCTTCAGCAGGGGAATCCTTATCGCTTTGTGCCTGGCCACTTTACTCAATGCCCTGGCAATAAGTAGCGTTAACATCATATTGCCTAAAATGGTTGCCGAGTTTGAGACTACCTATGAGCGGGCACAGTGGATCATTATTGCATTTATGATTTTCCTCACGGCTACCCTGGCTGTCGCTGGGAGGGGCAGTGACACCCAGGGTAGAAAGAAAATATTTATGCTGGGTATCATGATGTTTACACTTTCGACTTTTCTTTGTGGTATATCGTCGGATATTTGGATTTTAGTTTTTTTTCGCTCACTGCAAGGAATAAGTGCGGCGATGTTCACTGCTGTTTCCATGGCGATTGCCAGCGACACTTCGCCCAAAGCGAGAGTGGGAATGGTTGTGGGACTGCTAGGTAGTATCTCTGCTCTAGGAACTGGCACAGGCCCTTTGCTTGGTGGGTTGCTGTTGGAAATTCTCCCATGGCAGGCAGTATTCCTGATTAAAGTGCCTTTCGGCGTTATTATTTACTGGCTAGCGCAGAAGTATTTGCCTGAGGATGGCATATTTATTAAAAATGTCCAAGGGAAAAATACAATTTGCTCGAGACCTTATGGGGTATGGATGACGATTACGCGTGTGCAGAGATGTATTCATACCGTGTTATCAGAGAAATGCATTCCTTACCTCCGGTCCATTATTAATAAAGCAGAGCAGGGCCATAGTCCAACCAATACTTTAGCGGCTCTCTATATTTTTATGGCGGTTCTTTTTTACACTTTATCGATAAAGCCGGTCAGTGGCGATTATGGTATTTCCAATGTTGTTACAGGAGCACTTTCGGGTTTATCGCTGTGGCTTTTTTGTTTAATTAGGCAGAAATTGCTACATGATAATTCGATACAAAAGCCCATCGCGTATGCACTATACACTAATTTTGCAACTAATTTTCTTGTCGCTACTTCGGTAGTGAGTTCCTTGGTTGTCGGTCCTTTCTATTTGACACTTGCGCTGAGTTTGGATTTTTCTCAGGCAGGGATGGTAATGTCTGTTGGCTCCTTCGTTGTCGCTATTTGCTCGAGTATTGGCGGACGCTTGGCAGATCGATTCAGGTCACGTAGTACTGTGATTGCTGGGCTGGTTTCTCTGTCGTTAGGCGCTTTAGGTATGACCAACTTAGAAGTTGCACACGGTATACCAGGTTATTTGATTTGCTCAGTAGCAATGGCTATAGGTTATGGTATTTATCTGTCTTCCAATAACGCCTTTACCATGAATAGCGTTGACGACAATGTAAAGGGCAATATTTCCGGGTTGCTTAACCTATCCAGAAATTTGGGGTTGCTCACGGGTGCATCGCTAATGAGTGTAGTTTTCGAAGAAACCTCACAGTTGTCATATATAGATAATGCCAATACGGAACTGATGGTGGCTGGTCTCAACCGAGTGTATTCCATTGCCTTTCTACTCCTGGTGATTGCACTTGTTGCCCAGGCGACATCAATATTGGTTAGCCATAGAAATAGGAGGGCGGATTCATCTTAGTTTCTTTTACCTTCTTTGTGTTTCTGTTCAAGGATATATCTCAAATTATCCAGCTGCCAGCTTATTTTCCTAATTTTTAACATCATTTTTAGGGTGAATTTACAACCTGTAACTTATTTGGATAATGGGTTGACTTAAAGTTTACTTTAAGTTTTATCCTGTTTTTCTTGTGATCAGCGTTTGCTGTGTCGGTGTATTTTTTATTTATTGAACTGCAAATACTTATTTAATCCAGATCACTATTTTACTAACTGCACAAAAGGAAAAAGTTTATGCCTAACGATACGTTGAGCAGCTGTATCATAGATCTACGTAAATATTGGAGTGGTTTAAATTCAAACACTATCATACGCTGCCGCGAAGTGCTTACTAGGCTAGCAGCTACATCAATTTCAGAACATTGGCTTGCAGAGCTGCACGAAAGGCGGGCGGCCGCAACAGAGTTGTATCGGGATTCTGAGCAGGGGTTTATTTTGCTAGCACATGTAGAGCCATATGACCTTTATCGGGATCCTCATAACCACGGTAATGGCTGGGTGTTTTATGCACTTCAATATGGAGAGGTGCAGATGTCCACCTATGGCGCTGTAGGCGGAGAAGGGGCTGAAGGGCAGCTAATTAGTCGCGGTGCATATATTATGACTCCGGGAGAGTGCAGTGTTTTCCTTCCGGGGGATATTCACGATACCCGCTGCGTGTCCGAGTACTCCCTGATGTTTCGTTTGACCAGTTGTGATTTTTCCGAGGAAAAACGACGAGGGAGGTTACAAAAATATAACACCGCTAAACAATGCCCTGATTAGGTCGTTAACCAGACCGAAAAATAATTTTTATGCTGTATATCTAATTGAGCAATCAACCTCTAAAGCTAAAGTGCGACTTTAACTTTGATCAAGTAACAGGTGATGATTTCAGGTTGGCTTTGAAGGGTTTTGGATCAGTGCATTCAATAAATGACTGCCTGGTTTGGTGGATAACCCATAATCACATAGGGTTATTAATTAAAAAACTATGATATCTACCTATTAACTATTGGTCTCAATTGAGTGAAAATAAACACTTCGATCAAAGTTGGAGTGGGATATCCGGGGCGGTTTCGCTTTTCGGTTATTTTAAGGTCAAGTAATTGAGCGAAACCAGGATGTGCCTTCATTGCTAGGGCTGGTTGTCGACCGAGTTACCAATAAGGATCGGTAACAGGTTTAGATTCTGTGAGTCGGGAAAACCCTTTCGATTGCTGGGTTAATTGTCTCGGGAGAAATAACCTCCCATTTTGTAAGGAGAAAGGATTGTGATACCCATTGTTGACCGCGCCAGCGCGGAGTCCATTGCCCCAATTTGGCGAATGCCATTTCGCCCCTTTTTTTGGGGAGGGGCCCTTTGGAGTATGATCGCCCTGTTGGTCTGGCAGCTGCAGCTCTCCGGTTGGCAACTTCCGGCACTGCGACTAGGTGTTATCTGGCACTCCCATGAAATGTTGTTCGGGTTTGCGGCGGCGGTGGTTGTAGGTTTTCTCGGTACCGCGATGCAAACCTGGACTGGAATACCTTCGCCCAAAGGCCCCCAGTTAATAAGCTTGGTGGGGCTATGGTTACTGGCGCGTCTGGGCTATCTGTTTGCAGTTGTGCCCCTGTGGATGCCGGTCTGTGCAGAAGTGGCGTTTTTCCTGTTGGCGGCTTTCCTACTGGGGGCGCGGGTCTTGCGTACCCGGCAGTGGCGTAATCTGTTTGTGCTGCCAGCGATGTTGGCATTTGCTGGTTTGTCGGCCAGTCATTGGTTGTTGCCCGGTGCGCAGAGCAGGGTAGCTATGGTGGCGCTATTACTGGTCACAGCGATTATTGTGGTAATTGGTGGTCGAGTCATTCCCTTCTTTACCGCTAGACGCTTTCAGTTGAGCCAGCGCGATAAACTTCCGGTAGTTGAATGGGGAACGCATATCGCGGCGATCTCACTACTATTGTGCGTAGCTATAGATTTACCCCAGGTTATTTGGGCTGTTTTCGCCCTGACACTTGGTGTCTTGCAGTTGATACGGGTGTTGCGCTGGCATCCAACCAAGATCTGGGGGGAGCCCATGGTTTGGTCCCTGCACCTGAGTTATTGGCTGGTGGTCTTGGGGTGTTTTTTGGCTGCATTGGCCTGGAGCGGGGTGGCCCCCGGCTGGCAAAGTCCCGCATTGCACGCGTTTGCAGTGGGAGGAATCGGTGGATTGATCCTGGCTATGGCAAGCCGTGTGAGCCTTGGGCATACAGGTCGACTGTTAAAGGCTCCGCGCCTGATGCCACTAGCATTTGCCGCACTGATATTATCCGCGTTGGCCAGAATTTTCTGGGCGCCGGCTCCTAGCGGTTTCCTCGCTGCAGTTATCGCCTGGATCGTGGGTTACTCTCTTTTCCTGATATATTACACCCCGGTGCTATTCCAGCCACGTACAGATGGCCATTCGGGATAATAAGGTGGCAGTCCGCTGAGGGGGTGCTCCAGCGGACATGATCCTGTTTGGTTAATTGCTGTCGGCTTTGTCAGTTTGGGGGAAGGTTTCAAACTTTAACGCCTTTTCCAGGTTCTGATCCCAGTCAGCCTTACTGGCCATAAAAATATGTGCGGTGGGTTCAATGGGGATTTTGCAGTCCAGGCTACCGGCAGGTACTGCCAAGTAGCTCCCCTCTTTATCTATAAATGGAAGTGCCGAGCCGCAGTTACTACAAAAGCTTTTCATATGTCGGGTTTTGGGGAGTTTGAACACCATAACTCGCTGTTCTCCTGCAGTCCATTTCAGCTTTGCCGAAGTTGAGAACAGGCTGGCCGCATGAGCGGAGCCTGTGTCTTTACGGCAGTGGCTACAGTGGCATAAAAAGAAGCTTTCAAAATTGCCTTCCACTTCGAAGTGAACTTCACCACAGAGGCACGAGCCTTTTTTGTTCATGAGGGGATTCCTTGTCTTTACATGGGGGTTAAGGGTAGTGGTAGGTAAAAGATGGCAAGCCTGCTGCCCCAACAGGTTTTTAGATTGGTAAATTGTGGAGAAGGGGCGTCGAGCTGGTGCGACCTATGTTGGATGCGGGCTGAGGGCGCTCAGCTCATATAATTATCAGGTTTAGGCTAGCAGGGTAAATGATAAATAGCAATTTAGTTATACCTCAATAATACCTTTGAGGTATTGGATGGCCTTGCCGGAGATGATTACCCTGTCTCCCTTTAATTGGCAGAAAATCAGACCACCTCGCTTGGATGCTTGAAATGCAATGAGTTCAGGCTTGCCCAACTTTTCAGACCAGTAGGGGGTCAGCCCAGTATGAATAGACCCCGTTACTGGGTCTTCTGCTCCTCCATTCGATGGCCAAAAGTATCTTGAGACAAAATCGTATTCTTTAGAGTGGGCTGTGACCACCACATCATAGGGCGCGAGATTTTTGAGCACTTCTGGGTGCTGCTCTAGCTGGTAAATATCCTCTTCTTTCTCGTATATGGCGAAATAAGCTTGGCTGTTGCGTAGGACCTCGGTAGGTTGTATGGATAATCCTTTAATTAGGTCATTAGGCACTTGCTCTACCGGCTTTGGTGGCCGGTTGGGGAAGTCCATAACAACCCGCCCATCGTGACTACGAGTAATTGGCATTTCCCCCACGGCTTCCGCGAAAAATCGCAGCGTATTTATTTTGGGATTCTTTGAGAAAATTACAAAAGCTGAGGCTAGGGTTGCGTGCCCACAGAAATCGATTTCGGCCACTGGAGAGAACCAGCGAATTTGGTATTCATCTGGGGCTTGCTTGAGTAAAAATGCGGTTTCCGACAAGTTGTTCTCTGTCGCGATAGCCTGCATCAGGTGATCTCCCAGCCACTGGTTTGTAATAATTACCGCAGCGGCACTGCCGCCAAACCGTGTATTCGTAAAGGCATCTATTATATTTATTTCGAGTTCCATGAGTTAGTCTTTTGGTGGTTGGCTTTCTCAATTAAAAAGGTCAATTATGAAAGAGCAAATATGGCGCCCCAGCTATTTAAACAATTGTTTGGCAAGCGGAGAAGTATGCTGGTTTCCTGATCTGTATCAGGAATGTCGTAGGCGTTCTTTTTTAAAGTTTGCGACAATCTAGGGTTGCAATGCGCTTTACTGGATAAAAATCTGGTGCTTCATGTTATTGCTGACTGGATATCATTATTGTTGTGGAATGGGGCTTGCTCTAGGGGGGCAGATGTTGCAAACAGATGTGGCTATTGTAGGAGGCGGCCCCGCAGGCTTGGCTTTGGCTGCGATGTTGGCCCGGCGCGACTGTAGGGTAACGCTTTTGGAGCGTCAGGGCGAGGAGGGCTTGGTCAATCCTGAGGATGATGGTCGTGAAATAGCACTCACCCATAAATCGGTTAGAATTCTGGAAAGCCTCGGAGCCTGGCAGAGGCTTCGCGGTGACGAGATCGGCGTCCTGCAATCGGCGCAGGTAGTTGATGGGAATTCTCCCTCCAGCCTGAACTTTGATACCCATGGCCGTGGGCCTTTAGGGTTTATTGTACCCAACGCGGCGATTCGACGTGTCCTTTTCGAGGTGGTAAGTGAGGGCAGTGGCGATATTCAACTACGTAGCGACTGTACGGTAATCGCCACTAAAGCGGATGGCAGTCGCCGGTTGTTGAGCATTGATGGCAAGGATGACCTTGGCGCGGCACTGGTAGTGGCGGCGGACAGCCGTTTTTCAGAAGTGCGACGCATGGCGGGAATTGGCGCGGATATGCGTGATTTCGGCC
Source organism: Microbulbifer epialgicus (assembly GCF_041447265.1). Lineage (NCBI taxonomy): Bacteria > Pseudomonadati > Pseudomonadota > Gammaproteobacteria > Cellvibrionales > Microbulbiferaceae > Microbulbifer > Microbulbifer epialgicus. Next base: position 43,428 of record NZ_JBGMEK010000028.1, on the reverse strand, counting down.
GTGTGGCAGTTGTTGGTCGAGTGCGCACTGAGCAGGAGCATGGCGGGATTGCACGGGAGTGCTTTCGATATGGCTCTACCCTGGCTCTTTTGCCCCTGGCGGAGCCCAATATTTCCTCTGCGGTGGTTACGGTTCCGGCCAGTCGCGCGGAGGAAATGATGCGGTTTTCCGATGCGGGTTTTGCTGCCCATGTACAGCGCGAAAGTGCAGCAACGCTTGGTTCGATAGAGTCCTGTAGCAAGCGTCACAAGTACCCACTGGTAGCAGTGTACGCACACCAGTTTTTTTCCGAGCGTTTTGCCCTGATTGGGGATGCCGCTGTGGGAATGCATCCGGTGACTGCGCATGGGTTTAATTTGGGGCTTGCTGGGGCGGATACACTTGCCCGTCAGTTGGGGGGCACCGCTCGCCTGTACCAGCCAGCCCGGCTTAGGCGTGCGCTATCTCGTTATCAGGTCCAGCATCGCCTTGAGTCTCATCCTATCTATACGGGCACAAATCGGGTGGTTGATCTGTTTACTGACGATCGCCTTCCGGCAAAGCTTTTACGCAAGGCTGTGCTGCGGGTCAGCGAGCACTTGCCACCTGTTCGGCGAGCTATAGTGCACCAGCTCACCCGCTGATTAGTGTGTGGGAAGCTTGAATGGGCAGTGCAATGATATGGGAGTGCTGGAGCTTGTTTGTGTAGATGGGGTTTTTCTATACGATTTAATCCACGGGTTTTGCGGTGGGAGTAGTTTGGGCGACAGGGTTTAGTTGTTCAGGGGCGGGGGCGAATGACTGTTTGTGTCCCGGTGCCTGATAATTAAAGCTTAAGTTGTTGGCCATCTGATGGCGATGGGTGCCTGTACACTCCCGGGTGATGTGGAAATAGCGAAAGGGCCTGCTTGCGGGATTTTCTTCCTTTTCTATACTCATCTGCGAGGCGTATAGAGAGGGGTTCTACACGCAAAGTAAAAACAAATGCCAATTACGGCTTGACTCACCGGGGTTGTAAACATAGAATGCGCAGCCTCTTGAGTGGTTGGGTTAGCCCCGCCGCAGGGAAACGAAGGTCAACCAGGCTTCGTTTCTTGGAGTTGTTGCGGGGTGGAGCAGCCTGGTAGCTCGTCGGGCTCATAACCCGAAGGTCGTAGGTTCAAATCCTGCCCCCGCTACCAAATTTGCTTATTAAGCAAATAATCTGATTGCGCATTTGTTGTTGCGGGGTGGAGCAGCCTGGTAGCTCGTCGGGCTCATAACCCGAAGGTCGTAGGTTCAAATCCTGCCCCCGCTACCAAATTTGCTTATTAAGCAAATAATCTGATTGCGCATTTGTTGTTGCGGGGTGGAGCAGCCTGGTAGCTCGTCGGGCTCATAACCCGAAGGTCGTAGGTTCAAATCCTGCCCCCGCTACCAAATTTTGCATTTACGCATACTGGCTGCGTGAATGTGCGGTCAAAGCCCCGTCAGGGGCTTTTTCGTATCTGCAAAAAAAGTTGCAGATATTTTTCGAAGTGGGCCGCAGGCCCATTTTTTGTATGTGGTGACGTAAATGGCGAGCAAACGCGAATTGCTGGAAGAGCTTCTGGCGCCGGTGGTGGCATCGCTGGGGTGCGAACTGTGGGGTATTGACTACCAAACCCATGGTCGCAACGCGCTGCTGCGCATCTATATCGACTCCGAAGACGGTATCGCTGTAGAAGACTGCGAAAAAGTAAGCCGTCAGGCTAGTGCTGTGTTAGATGTGGAAGATCCCATCAGCAGCAAGTACACGCTTGAGGTTTCTTCGCCAGGGCTTGATCGCCCCCTCTATAAACTGGAGCAGTACGAGCGCTTTATTGGCGCCCAGATCGAAGTTCGCCTGCGCATGCCGCTGGATGGCCAGCGCAAGTGGCGTGGACTTCTGGCCGGTGTAGAGGGCGATGAAGTGGTTCTGCGCGTGGACAGTGAAAATGAATACCTGTTGCCGATCGATAGTATCGAGAAGGCAAACATTATTCCCCAATTTACCAAGTAACCTGTAGGAGCCTGAGCTCAGGCGATTTTGAGGCACAGTTGCATGAACAAAGAGATCTTGCTGGTAGCCGAGGCGGTATCCAACGAGAAGGGCGTTGACCAGGAGATTATTTTCCAGGCCATCGAAGCGGCACTGGCAACGGCCACGAAGAAGCGCTACGACGAAGATTCAACCATTGAGGTAATCATAGATCGCCGCAGTGGCGACTATGAGACTTTCCGCAGCTGGGAAGTGGTCGACGATGAAACCCTGGCGGAGTTGGGTACCCAGTTCACCCTGGAAGAAGCTCACGAGAAAGATACCGAGCTGAAAGCAGGTGATGTCTACCGCGAGCAGGTGGAAAATGTTGAGTTTGGACGCATTGCTGCGCAGACTGCCAAACAGGTGATCGTACAGAAGGTACGTGAAGCCGAGCGCGCTAAGGTTGTTGACGAGTACCGCGATCGCGTTGGCGAAATGGTTAGCGGCACCGTAAAGAAGGTGACCCGCGACTTTATTGCCGTAGACCTGGGTAATAATGCCGAAGCGCGTCTGCCCCGCGACCAGCTGGTAGGCCGCGAGATCTTTCGACTGGGCGATCGCGTACGTGCAATTCTGCTGGAAATTCAACCGGAAACCCGCGGCCCACAGTTAATGTTGAGTCGCTCCTGCCCTGAGATGATTATCGAGTTGTTCCGCATCGAAGTGCCGGAGATTTCCGAGCAGGTTATTGAAATTAAAGGTGCGGCTCGCGACCCCGGCCTGCGCGCCAAGATTGCTGTAAACACCAATGATGGCCGTATCGATCCGGTAGGTGCTTGCGTAGGTATGCGCGGCGCTCGCGTCCAGGCGGTCTCCAATGAACTGTCTGGTGAGCGCGTGGATATTGTGTTGTGGGATGATAACCCAGCGCAATTCGTAATTAATGCTATGGCGCCGGCAGAAATCGAATCCATCGTTGTCGACGAAGACACTGGCTCTATGGATGTGGCAGTAGCCGAAGAAAATCTCGCTATGGCTATCGGCCGCAGTGGCCAGAATGTACGCCTCGCCTCCGAACTGACCCAGTGGCAGATCAACGTCATGAGCAGTGACGATTGGCAGAGCAAACAGGAAGCTGAGTCCAGCTCCATTATGCAGGTGTTTATCGACCGTTTGGATATCGATGAAGACGTGGCTGGTGTCTTGGTAGATGAAGGCTTCACCTCCCTGGAGGAAGTGGCCTATGTACCGATTGAAGAGATGATCGGGATTGAGGGTTTCGACGAGGATATCGCTGAGGAACTGCGCGCTCGTGCCAAGGACTCCCTGCTGACTCAGGCGCTCGCTTCTGAAGAGAAGCTGGATGCTTCCGAGCCCAAGGAAGACTTACTCAATATGGACGGCATGGAGCGCCACTTGGCCTTCCAGCTGGCCAGCCGCGGAATTGCCACTATGGAAGACCTGGCTGAACAGGCGGTGGATGACCTGCTCGATATCGATGGTCTCGACCAGGAGCGCGCTGCAGCGCTGATTATGAAGGCGCGCGAGCCCTGGTTTGCTGATGACAGCGGCGACCAGGCTTAAACGCAAAGACACAAGACATACGTATAAATAACCCCCTCCGACCAAGTGACTTTTAGGAGAGAGAATGGCCGAAGTAACAGTTAGCGAACTCGCCAAATCGGTTGGTGCCACCGAAGACCGTCTGCTTAAGCAGATGAAAGAAGCGGGTTTGCCTCACACCTCTGCGGATGCGGTGGTGTCAGATGAGGAAAAGCAGGTCCTGCTCAGTTTCCTGAAAAGCAGTCACGGGGAGCAGGGCGCGACCCCGCGCAAGATCACCTTGAAGCGCAAAACCACGACTACGCTGAAAACCGGCTCTGGCACCGGCCGCAAGACTGTGAACGTAGAAGTTCGTAAGAAGCGTACTTACGTGAAGCGCCCGCAGGCGGAGCTTGAGGCCGCAGCGAATGTTGCTGAGGGTGCGCCTGAAGCGGAGGAGGTGATTTTGAATTCTGAGGCGGAAGCCGAGGCAGCCGCAGAAGCGGAAGCGCGGGCAGCGGCGGAAGCCGAGGCTGCCCGTCGCGCGGCTGAAGAAGAGGAGGCACGCCTGAAAGCTGAAGCTGAAGCCAAAGCCGCAGCTGAAGCTGAGGCCAGGGCGGCGGCTGCAAAGAAAGCAGCGGAAGAGGCGGAAAAAGCCAAAGAGAAGCCCACAGAAAAAACTGAGAAAAAAGCTGAACCTGCAGCGCCAATTCGCTCGAGCTATGTAGATGATATCGAGGCGATGCGCATCGCCGCGATGGAGCGCCGCAAGCAGCAAGCGGAGCAGGAAAAGCGCGAGCTTGAAGAGAAAAAGGCTAAAGTAGAAGCCGATCGACGCGCGGCTCAAGAGAAAAAACAGAAAGCGGCTCAGGCTGCCAAGGTGAAGCCAGCGAAAGCTGCTGAGAAAACTGAAGAGGTTAAGCCAGCCCTGCGTCGCAAGCTGGAGGCTGCCCCAACTGAAGCAGAGCGCACCGAGGATGAACCGCGTAAACGTCGCGGGCGCCGCTCCAAGTCCGGCCCGAAAAAGTCCAGTAAGACCGCATTGTATGAGCAGGCGCTGGAGGTATTTGAAGAGGATGAAGCAAGTAAACGTAGTACGCGTTCCCTGTCCCGTCCGAATCTGAAGATTAAACCGACACACGGCTTTAAGCGGCCCACGGAGAAGCAGGTGTACGAAGTACAGTTGGGCGAAACCATTACTGTAGCCGAGCTGGCCAAGCAGATGAATGTAAAGGCGGGTGAGTTGATCAAACGCCTGATGAAGATGGGCGAGATGGTCACCATCAACCAGAGCCTGGATCGCGAAACCGCTCAGTTGCTCATTGAGGAGCTGGGTCACAAGGTTGTTCTACGTTCTGAGACCGAACTGGAAGACAGCCTGCTGGCTCAAAATGAATCCCTGGAAGGTACTGAAGTTAGCCGTGCGCCTGTGGTTACTGTGATGGGTCACGTAGACCACGGCAAGACATCGCTGTTGGATTACATTCGTAAAACCAAGGTGGCCTCTGGCGAAGCCGGCGGTATCACCCAGCACATCGGTGCCTATCGGGTAAAAACGAGCCAGGGAGAGATTGCCTTCCTGGATACTCCGGGCCACGCCGCCTTTACCGCCATGCGCGCCCGCGGAGCCCAGGCTACTGACGTGGTGATCCTGGTTGTTGCTGCCGATGATGGCGTAATGCCACAGACAGAAGAGGCGGTTAACCACGCCCGCGCTGCCGGTGTACCGCTAGTCGTTGCCGTAAACAAATGCGATAAGGAAGCGGCTGATCCAGACCGTGTGAAAAACGAACTGGCGGCGAAAGACGTGATCCCGGAAGACTGGGGTGGCGATACCCAGTTTATTAATGTCTCTGCGCACACTGGCCAGGGTATCGATGAGCTGCTTGAAGCGGTTTCCCTTCAGGCGGAAATGCTGGAGCTGCAGGCCAAGGTGAACGTACCGGCCACCGGTGTAGTGATCGAATCCCGTCTGGAGAAGGGGCGCGGCGTGGTCGCTACCCTGCTGGTGCAGAACGGCGAGCTGAAGCGCGGAGATATCGTACTGGCGGGCCAAAGCTACGGTCGCGTTCGTGCGATGACCAACGAACTTGGTAAGCAGGTGAAAGAAGCTGGCCCCTCCACCCCGGTGGAACTACTGGGCCTCGATTCAACTCCGAATGCCGGTGATGAATTCATGGTCGTTGCCGATGAGCGCAAGGCTCGTGAAGTAGCCGAGCAGCGTGGGGAAAAAGAGCGTCGCGAACGTATGCAGCGCCAGCAGGCCGCCAAGCTGGAAAATATGTTTGCAGACATGGAAGCTGGCGAGCGCAAAGTGCTGCCAGTTGTGATCAAGGCCGATGTGCGCGGCTCCCTGGAAGCGATTTTGGGTGCACTCGCAGATATTGGTAACGAAGAAGTATCTGTAAACGTAGTGTCCAGTGGTGTGGGTGGTATTGCCGAAAACGATATCAACCTGGCGCTGACCTCCGGCGCCATTGTTCTGGGCTTCAATACTCGTGCCGATGTTGCGGCAAGAAAAGTGGCTGAGACTGAAGGGGTGGAGATTCGCTACTACAGTGTGATCTACAACCTGCTGGATGAGGTGAAGCAGGCTCTGTCTGGCATGCTGGAACCTGAAGTACGTGAAGAGATCGTGGGTATTGCCCAGGTGCGCGATGTATTCCGTTCTCCGAAATTTGGTGCTATTGCTGGCTGTATGGTTACCGAGGGCACTGTATACCGTAATAAGCCGATCCGCGTTCTGCGCGACAACGTTGTAATCTACCAGGGTGAGCTGGAATCTCTGCGTCGCTTCAAAGACGATGTGCAAGAGGTGCGCAACGGTATGGAGTGTGGTATCGGGGTGAAGGACTACAACGATGTGAAGCCCGGTGACCAGATCGAAGTCTATGACATCGTCAAGGTTGCCCGCGAACTGTAAGATTTACAGCCCGAATGATAAACAAACCCGCCCGGCTGTTGCCGTGCGGGTTTTCCTGTCTTTGAACCGCCATTCGCTATAGGTAAAAAATGGCAAGAGAATTTCACCGCGCTGACCGGGTTGCCGATGCCATGCGCCGCGAACTGGCGCAGCTGATTCAGCACGAAGTGCGCGACCCGCGTTTGGGTATGGTCAATGTCAACGATGTTGAAGTTAGTCGAGACCTGACTACAGCCAAAGTATTTGTCACCTTTGTTGGGGAGGATGATCGCAGCAAGATCAATACTTCCATCGAAGTATTGAATAAGGCTGCAGGCTTCCTGCGCAGCCAGTTGGCGCGCTCAATTCAGATGCGAAGCATTCCGCGCCTGCAATTCCGCTACGATGAGACTTCGGTACGCGGCCAGGCACTTTCCGCACTGATCGATAAGGCGGTGCGCGAGGACCGCAGGCATCAAGATGACGAAAGCGATTCCAAGGAAGATTGATCCATGGGACGCAGACCAAAATGGGGCCGGCCAGTGCACGGCGTGCTGTTACTGAACAAGCCCGCCGGTATTACTGCCAATGACGCCCTGCAGAAAGCAAAACGACTCTTTTTTGCCAATCGCGCTGGGCATACAGGAGCGCTGGACCCGCTGGCGACCGGAGTGCTGCCGATTTGCTTTGGTGAAGCCACCAAGTTTTCCCAATATCTGTTGGATGCAGATAAGCGTTATCGCAGCACTTTTGTTTTCGGTATGACCACTACCAGTAGTGATGCCGATGGAGACGTGCTGGAAACCAAAGATGCTTCCGGCCTTACTGAGAAAGATGTGGTAAAAGCCATGGAGGCATTTCGCGGTCGCATCAAACAAGTCCCCTCCATGTATTCTGCCCTCAAGCACAAGGGGCAGCCGCTATATAAGCTGGCCCGTCAGGGGCTGGAAGTGGAGCGCGAGGCGCGCGAAGTGGAGATATTTGAATTTGAGTTGCTGAATTTTACTCCCGGTATCGAGCCCCGTGCGGAAGTGGAAGTGCACTGTTCCAAGGGCACCTATATTCGCAGTATTGCCGAAGATCTTGGGCGGGCTTTGGGCGTCGGCGCCTATGTTGAGCAGTTGCATCGCAGTGCTGCGGGCCCCTATGACGAAGCGGATGCATTCACCCTGGATGAACTCACTGAAGAGCGCGGTGAGGGCAGGGCGGAAGTACTGGATCACCACTTGTTAACAGTGGACTCCCCCGCCTCCTCTCTGCCAAAGCTCACTCTACCTGACGACTCTGGTTACTATGTACGTCAGGGGCAGCCGGTAATGGATTTACAGGTCTATCGTATTGGTGCGGAAGGTGATATGGTGCGCCTCTTCCTGGAAAATGGCGATTTTTTGGGCGTAGGAGAAATTACTGACGACGGGTGCGTAGCGCCTCGGCGTCTGGTAAGTGGTACTTAAGCAGAAAACGCTATATTGGTGAGAGCCGATAGCGGTTGAGGCGAGGGTATCGCAGTGGGCTAAGTCCACAACAGTGAGTAGCTGGTCTGTAAATATGCACGGGCCAGCCGAATCTTTAAAGCATATTACGACGAGGTTATTCGTTATGGCACTGACTGCAGTAGAAAAAGCAGCCATCCTGAAAGAGCACGGCCAATCTGAAGGCGATACCGGTTCTCCGGAAGTCCAGGTAGCCCTGCTGACTGCCAACATCAACAAACTGCAGGGTCACTTCTCTGCGCACAAGCAGGATCACCACTCTCGCCGTGGTCTGATCCGCATGGTAAACCAGCGCCGCAAGTTGCTGGACTACCTAAAGCGCAAGGATCTGAGTCGTTACGCACAGCTGATCGCTAAGCTCGGCTTGCGTCGCTAAGACCCTGGAATGCCCGCCTCTGGCGGGCATTCTTTTTTAATGCTTGCTGAAAAGTGACGATGTTGTCATTTTTCGGAAGTTGCACTGTACAGGCCGGCAGGAAAGTTTCAGCTGACGGTGCAGTGCTTGCACCAGCCCCCCTGGCTGGCGGCGGCACATCCCCGTGTCGTCCTGAGAGAGGCGTTTGGATACCTCGCTCGGGCAACCATTGTAGGGGTTACTGGAATGGGCCAGTAACCGTAAGGAAATAGGAAAAAAACTAGTGAATCCAGTAAGCAAAACTTTCCAGTACGGACAACACCAGGTGACTATTGAAACTGGCCGCATTGCTCGCCAGGCTACGGGCTCAGCCCTGGTTACCATGGGTGAAACCATTGTTCTGTGTACCGTTGTAGGTGCCAAAGAAGCTAAGCCTGACCAGAGCTTCTTCCCTCTGTCGGTGCACTACCAGGAAAAAGCCTACGCGGCTGGCAAGATTCCCGGTGGCTTCTTCAAGCGCGAAGGCCGCCCGTCTGAAAAAGAAACCCTGACTTCCCGTCTGATCGATCGCCCGATCCGCCCGCTGTTCCCGAACGGCTTTATGAATGAAGTTCAGGTGATGTGTACCGTTCTCTCCGCGGAGAAGGACATGGACCCGGATATCGCTGCCATGATCGGCACTTCCGCAGCGCTGTCTGTTTCCGGTATTCCCTTCGCTGGCCCCATCGGTGCTGCGCGTGTGGGTTACACCCAGCAAGACGGCTACCTGCTGAACCCGGGCTACGAAGCTCTGAAGACTTCGGAGCTGGATATGGTCGTTGCCGGTACCAAAGACGCCGTACTGATGGTGGAGTCCGAAGCCCAGGAGCTGCCGGAAGACATCATGCTGGGTGCCGTACTCTACGCACACCAGGAAATGCAGGCCATTATCAAGGTTTGTGAAGAGCTGAAAGCGGAAGCGGGCAAGCCCCAGTGGGACTGGCAGGCTCCGGCGGAAAACACCGAGCTGAAAGCTGCCCTGGACGCTCAGTTTGGCGAGAAGGTTGCCGAAGCCTACCGCATCACCAACAAGCAAGAGCGCAGCACCCGCCTGGCGGAACTGCGCAGCGAAGCTGCTGAAGCCCTGGCTACTGAAGAAATTAGCGCCGATCTGGTAAAAAGCTACTTCGGCAAGCTGGAGAAGAAGCTGGTGCGCGGCGCTGTAGTGCGTGGCGAGCCCCGTATCGACGGTCGCGACAGCAAGACTGTACGTTCGATCGCTGTGGAAGTTGGCGCTCTGCCCAAGTCCCACGGCTCTGCGCTGTTCACCCGTGGTGAGACCCAGGCTCTGGTAGTGGCTACCCTCGGTTCCACTGGCGATGCACAGATCATCGACGCCCTGGAAGGTGAGCGCAAAGACTACTTTATGCTGCACTACAACTTCCCTCCCTACTCTGTAGGTGAAGCGGGTCGTGTCGGTGCCACCGGTCGTCGCGAAATCGGTCACGGCCGCCTCGCTCGTCGCGGTATCGCTGCAGTTCTGCCGAGCCCGGACAGCTTCCCCTACACCGTGCGTGTGGTTTCCGAAATCACTGAATCCAACGGTTCCAGCTCCATGGCTTCCGTTTGTGGTTCCAGCCTGGCGCTGATGGATGCGGGTGTTCCGCTGAAGGCACCGGTAGCCGGTATCGCTATGGGCCTGGTGAAGGAAGACGAAGGCTATGCGGTTCTGACCGATATCCTCGGTGACGAAGACCACCTCGGCGATATGGACTTCAAAGTAGCGGGTACCGCTTCTGGTGTGACCGCGCTGCAGATGGACATCAAGATCGAAGGTATCACCGAAGAGATTATGGAAACCGCACTGGAGCAGGCCCTGCAAGCGCGTCTGCACATTCTTGCGGAAATGAACAAGGTGATCGACTCCTCCCGCACCAGCGTGAATGAGAACGCACCGCGCTACGCGACCTTAAAGATCCATCCGGATAAGATCCGCGACGTGATCGGTAAAGGCGGTGCGACTATCCGTTCCATCACCGAAGAGACAGGCGCCTCCATCGATATCGAAGATGACGGCACTATCAAGGTCTTTGGTGAAGACGGCGAGAGCCTCGAGGCGGCAGTTACCCGCATCGAGGAAATCACTGCGGAAGCTGAGATTGGCGCTATTTACGAGGGTACTGTGGTACGTATCGTGGATTTCGGAGCATTCGTTAACTTCCTGCCGGGTAAAGACGGGTTGGTGCATATCTCCCAGATCGCTGAAGAGCGTGTTAACGCAGTGACTGACTATCTGAGCGAAGGCCAAAAGGTATTCGTTAAAGTGCTCGACGTAGACCAGCGTGGACGCATCAAGCTCTCCATCAAGGAAGCCAAAGCCGACCAGGCCGCTTCTGCAGAGGAGAAGCAGGGTTCTGAAGAAGCATAAGCCTTTAGAGACCCGAAGAACCCGGCTTTGAGCCGGGTTTTTTTTTGCAGTTTTTTAGGGTGGTTAGGGCCCTTATAGGCATTTGGTCGGGAGGTTTTTCGGTTAGAATTCCAAGAAAAAAGGGGAACACCTTGCACAATTTTTGGCTTCTCGACCTTCTGCTGGGACTCGCCTGCCTGCTGGTGGCCAACCAATACTGGTACTTTACACGCGAGCGCTTCCAGTCCGCTGCCTTGATTATTGTCGCTGCGCTTTTGTGTATGTCCCTCGCCGCGTTGGTGGGTGCCTACCGCTACGGCATTGATCCGGGAATCACTGAATTGCATCGGGCACTCACACGGCTTTCCGGCCTCGCTTCTTTTCTGCTAATCGGTTTGGGCTTGCTATGGGCGCGGATGGCACTTTCCTGGGGCGCGGATAATCGAGCGCCCGCCTACATAGTAATGGTGTTGGTCTTGGCCAGTGCGATTGGCCTCAGCGAGAGCGGCATGTTGATGCCCCAGGCGGTTGTTGATCTCTACTCGGCCCTGGGATTATTACTCTGGATATTGGTAGCCCTACTGGAACTAATGGCGCGGGGTAAGCTTTCGCGTAACCAGGCTATATTGCTCGGTGGTGGAGCGGCACTGGTTGCGGTAAACGCGCTATTAATTGGCACTGGTTCTTCGCGGCTACTGGGTTTGGCGCGTACTAACTGGTTCCATCTGCTTTTGGCTGTTTCAGTATTCTCCCTGCTGTGCGCACGGCCTTTGTTTACTATGGATAAATCTAGCGATGAGTGAGATAACAACCCAACTGCAAGGGGGGTGCCATTGTGGCGCCGTGCGTTTTCGTGCGCTGCACCGGCGCAACGACGATGAAGCTCTGGTGGTCCATGCCTGCAACTGCTCTATGTGTGAGAAGCTTGGTTACCTGCATCTGATAGTGCCCGCTCAGAACTTTGAACTGCTCAGTGGAGAGGAAGCCCTTAGCTGTTATACCTTTAATTCTGGTGTGGCTAAGCACTATTTTTGTCGGTGTTGCGGAGTAAAGCCCTTTTACATCCCGCGCTCAAATCCGGACGGTTACAGTATCAATGCACGCTGTTTGGATGAACAACCTCAGGGGCTCCAGGTAGAGCCCTTCGATGGGCAGAATTGGGAGCAGCATGCGGCGGCGCTGGCCCACTTGAGTCAAACTCAATAATAATCCACCGCCTTCTAATTTTTTACAGCACAGCAGCTAAATGGAGCTAATTTAAAGCTATCTGGTATTCCCTTTGGAGTCTTTGAGGGGAGCATAACGAACGGAAGCTTATGGCCAAGAAACCTGGGCAAATTCGTGCAATATTGCTTGATCGAAAGGGCTCAGGCCGTGAAATAGGTTGGCCTGAAGTAGAATCCTGGCACCCCCGCCAGGGTTTGCTGTGGCTCCATTTTGATAACACCGATGAAGATGCTGTCGATTGGATACGTGACTACAGTGGATTGCAGTCAGTAGTAGCCGAGGCTCTGTTGGCAAAGGAGATACGGCCGCGCACCCTGGCTGTCGATGATGGGCTTTTCCTGGCGTTGTGTGGGATTGACCCGAAACACAAATCGCGGCGGGAAAGTCGTGTCTCTATCTGTCTTTGGGTCGAGGAAAACCGGGTTATTAGTAATGGCAAGAGGCGCCTGTTGGCGGAAGAGGATTTAATCTCCCGCTTACACAGCGGTTGCGGGCCGCGGGGAAGTGCGGCGCTGGTGGTTTTCCTGGCAGATCTACTTGTGTTGCGCATGGGGGATCGGGTTGATGACTTTGAGGAAAAGGTCGATGAACTGGAAGATCAATTGCTGGATCGGGCAGTAAAGGGGATGGGCACTAACTTAGTTCAGTTTCGCAAGAGGACGATCGCCCTGCGTCGTTATCTGTGCCTGCAGAGAGAGGTTTTGACGCGAATGCAGCAGGAGTCGGCTCCCTGGTTTGATGATGGGAGCCATACCTTACTGGCGGATATCAATGAGCGCCTACAACGGCACATTGATGATATCGATACTGTGCGAGAGCGTGCTGCTATCGCTCAGGAGGAGCTGCTAAACCGTACTTCCGATGAATTGAACAGCCGCATGTATGTCTTATCGGTGGTAGCGGCGGTTTTTCTACCGTTAAGCTTTTTAACCGGGTTGTTTGGAATTAATGTTGGTGGGATTCCATGGGCGCAATCCCAGCAGGGCTTTTTAGCGTTTTGTATTTTGCTGGTAATTGCTGTTACCGGGCAGATTGCCTTTTTCTACTGGAGAAAATGGCTGTAGGTCCACTTTCCTCAGACCGCTTCCTGGCCTGTTTCAGCCAAAAATAGTCACCATCTGTCGGGACAGTGCGACAAGTCGGCCATCTTTATCCCATAGACGCGCTTGGATAACCGCGTAGCCATCCTCTGCCTGTTCCACTTCCGCTAAGTACTGCCACCAGTCGCTCGCCTTATGATTGGGTAGTGGCTCCATAAACTCCAGGGTCCAGGTTAGAGAGCTGGCCGGAGCAGGTGTTTTAAGCATCGGCAGGGTGGCGGGTGGCCAGGCGTCGATCAGGGCCAGGAGGTGGCTGATGCCCACTGTATTTTCACTGCCATCCTTAAAACGCACCCAACCGCCTAGCTGGCGTTCTTTTGTGCCACTGAAAGGCAGTTGGCCGATAGCGATACGGTAATCAAATTTCTGAGTGAACTCCGGCACTATACCTTCGAAGTAGGGCAGGGCCACGCATTTGTTCGGCTCATCAAATTCCGCTGCGGCTGCCTCATTGACCTCTACTGAGGAATCCCTGCCTCGACCATAGCTAGCCAGCCCCGCGAGCACGACCGCGTCGTTTTGGCGCAGATGGCCCTGCATTTGGGTAACAGAGCGCCCGGCACGTAAAATTTCGGCTGAGGTTTGCACGGCCTCTGCGCCCACCGGGGCAACAAAAGAGAAGGTCACTGAGCGCAGACTGCTGTCCTGGGCTACCTCTATTGCCATTTTTTCGTGGAGCATGGCAGCTACTAATCCGCCAAATGTGGCGCGCCCCTGGGTCCAGCCCGGCGGAACTGAAATGCCGTCCTGGCCCAGATTCCACTCGAGGAGAAGTTGATCGAAAGTCATAGTGTTACCGCTGGGAGGGCAGCCCCTGGGGGAGCTGCCGGGAAGGGTACCGGGATAGTTTGGGCCCCGGCTTAATGAAAATATTAATTGAAAGAATGTGAGTCGTCAGGGAAGACGCCGAGCTTGACGTCTTCGGCATACTTGCGCAGGGCCCCGGGAATATCTTCGGCTTCCACCAGAAAGTTCTTGGAGAACTTCGGCGGCTGTTCTGTGAGACCGAGAATATCGTTAATAACCAGTACCTGGGCATCGGTGTCGCGACCAGCACCAATACCGATAGTGGGCATAGAGACCGTTTCGGTAATGCGCTTTGCCAGTGTGGATGGGACACACTCGAGTACCAGCAGGTCAGCGCCCGCCTGGTCTAGTAGGATGGCATCCTCAAGCATTTGCTCAGCATGCTTTTCATCGCGGCCCTGTACACGGTAACCACCGAGTTTGTGAACCGACTGAGGTGTGAGGCCTAGGTGGGAGCAGACGGGGATGCCGCGGTCGGTGAGCATTTTGACGGTTTCGACTAGCCAGGCGCCACCTTCAATTTTCACCATATGGGCACCGGCCTGCATGATACGCGTAGCATTGGCGAGTGCCTGTTCTGGGGTGGCGTAGGTCATAAACGGCATATCGCCCATAATCAGGGACTTTTTATTACCGCGGGCCACCGCTTCTACATGGTAAATCATCTGTTCCATAGTCACTGGTACAGTGCTGTCGTAGCCGAGTACGGTCATACCCAGGGAGTCACCTACCAATACTGTTTCTACTCCGGTCTTCTGTGCCATGGCTGCCATAGGCGCATCGTACAGAGCGACGGTAATAAATTTCTCGCCGTTCGCTTTCATCTTGCGCAGGGTCTGAACGGTAACGAGCTTTTCTAATTCAGAGGGTGCATACATAACGATTAACTTCCCGGGTTGTAGTAGTGTCGGCCCTTGGTCACTGTGAGCATGTACTCGACCAACCGGCGGTAATCCTCTGGGCGATCGACAATATCGATCTCCTCACTATTGACGATCAGTAGCGGCGAACTGTCGTAGTAGTGAAAGAACTGTGTGTAGGCGTCGTTGAGTGTCGCCAGGTATTCGTTGCTGATAGCGCGTTCCGCAGGGATGCCGCGATTGCGGATACGGGCCTGCAGGACTTCCAGTGGGGCTTGTAGGTAGATCACCAAGTCCGGCTTTGGCGCTTCCAGAGTGAGGTGCTGGAATACCTGTTGGTAGAGGGCGAGTTCATCGGCATCCAGGGTTACCTGGGCGAACAGTTGGTCCTTCTCAATCAGGAAATCCGCGACCCGCACCGGCTCGAACAAGTCGTCTTGGCGCAGCGCCTGGATCTGTTGTGAGCGCTGCAATAGGAAGTGCAGTTGGGTCGGCAAGGCTGCATTCTTGGGGTCGCGGTAGAAGCGTTCGAGGAAGGGGTTTTCTTCCGGTAACTCCAGTAGGGTGTCGTAGTTGAAGGTGGTGGCGAGCTTTTTGGCCAGCGTGGTTTTGCCCACGCCGATATTGCCTTCCACGGCAATAAATTTCGGTAGCGTCCTGTCTGACAGGCCGAATTCACACGGATTGGTTTCGCTATTGTCGATAACCACGTGTTCGACTCCTCTTGTTGGGGCGTCTTCCCTGATGGGCTGCAGGCGCAAAAGTACTATCAAGCGGGGCTTTCAGTCGAGTACTTTTACCGCAGTGTTGAAGACCGCTCAGATTTTGTTCAGGCGGTTGTGTGGGCAGTCTTGTAGAAGTCGCTGCAGAGTCTTCCCGGTTGGCAGTTTCAACTTGGGTTCCAGTTCGGATAGTGGCAAGAGGACAAAGTTGCGCTCAGCTATACGGGGATGGGGTACTTGCAAGCGCACCTCATCAATCTGCTTTTCTCCAAACAGCAATATATCCAGGTCGAGAGTGCGCGCTCCCCAGCGCACAGAGCGTTCGCGCCCGTGGGCAGCCTCGATGGACTGCAAGTGGTTTAGAAGCTCAATGGGGGAGAGCGCAGTTTCCAACTCTGCTACAGCGTTGACGTAGTCCGGTTGTTCGCCTGGACCTATAGGTGCACTGCTGTAGAAACTGGAGCAGCGCAGCAGGCGGCTGCTGGGGATTTGATCTATGGCTGCCAGTGCGCTACGCAATTGATTCTGCGGTTGCGCCAGGTTGCTGCCGAGCCCGATAAATACTTTTTCCATTACTCGGCCGCCTTGGGCCTGCGTCGGCGTCCGCCACGGGAGT
The DNA here is from genome assembly GCF_041447265.1 of Microbulbifer epialgicus. Classification (NCBI taxonomy): domain Bacteria; kingdom Pseudomonadati; phylum Pseudomonadota; class Gammaproteobacteria; order Cellvibrionales; family Microbulbiferaceae; genus Microbulbifer; species Microbulbifer epialgicus. The sequence continues at coordinate 27,458 of NZ_JBGMEK010000028.1, read as the reverse complement.
TACGCCCGCGGCGATTGCCTCCGCCATTGCGCTGTAGCTTCCGTACCATCTGTTGGCGTTGCTCGTCGTCGGCCTGCTGGAAATCGGTCCACCATTGGCCCAGCCCAGCTTCAATTTCACCGCTCCCCTCGCGCAGCAATAGGAAGTCATAGGCGGCACGGAAACGCGGGTGTTCCATCAGACGCTGCGCACGACTACCTCCGCGCTGAGGCAGACGGTGCTGAAGGTCCCAGATTTCGCGCATGGGGATGGAGAAACGTTTGGGAATTGCGGTATGTGCTAGCTGACTACTGGTGATTTTCTGTGCGGCCTGCGCCAGTGCCGGCGCCGGCGGAATGCCTTTGCCTACCAGTTTGCTCTGTTCCTCATTCACCGCAGGCCAGAGCAGGGCAGCGTAGAGGAAGGCGGGAGTAACGCGCATATCCGCCTGTATACGCTGATCAGTATTACGTAGCGCGCTTTGGGCCAGCTCCAGCGCCGCGGGGCTCTTCTCTATTTGGGTGGCGTTATCCGGGAATAGGTGCTGCCACAGGTGGTAGCGGTGTAGTAACTTAAAAGTGCGCTCGCCCTGCCCGCTCATAAGCAGCTTGAGGATCTCATCAAAAAGCCGGGCTGGAGCGATATTGCGGAGCAAGGGGGATAGCTCCTGAAGTGGGGCTTCTGTATTGTGCTCAATAGCGAAGTCCAGCTTGGCGGCGAAGCGCACTGCGCGCAGCATCCTTACCGGATCTTCTTTGTAGCGGATGATCGGGGCTCCAATCATGCGAATCAGGCGTTTCTCGATATCCTCCACACCACCGGTGTAATCGTGGATTGCAAAACCGTCGGTAGTGTAATAGAGCGCGTTGACGGTGAAGTCCCGGCGCATGGCATCGCTTTCGAGGTCGCCGTAGACATTATCACGCAACAACATGCCGTGCTCGGACTGCCTAGCCTCGTGATCCTCTCCTTCGCTGTGGTGCCCACGGAAGGTGGTTACTTCAATGACTTCACGACCGATGCGTGCGTGCAGGATGCGGAACCGCCGCCCCACAATGCGCGCGCCGCGAAAGAGCTCTTTAGCCTGCTCGGGGGTGGCGTCAGTAGCCACATCGAAGTCTTTGGGGTGGCCGCCGAGCATCAGGTCGCGGACACCGCCGCCAACAATATAGGCTTGGTATCCTGCCTCCTGTAGACGCTTCATGACCGTCAGGGCCGCGCGACTGATGTCCCGGCGGGAGATGTTGTGATCGTTGCGGGCGATAACCCTGGGGCCTTTGGTGGCCGGCTTGCGCCAGCGTTTGATACTACTAATCAAATTATTGAGCATACGGCTGTCTGTCTTGACTACTGCCATTCGAAAATGACCGGAAAAGCCCTGCTGGTGCTCAGGCCACACTTCCGGTGGCGGCAGGCTCTATACCCGCTCTTTCCTTGCCCCTTTTGATAAGGGGATTGTCTGCGGCACTGCTGGGGCCTCATATACCTGGGCGTGCCCAGGGGCAAAGTCCGTAACCAGAGGTGCCAGAGGGGCATCTGTCGTCAGTGAGTCGGACTTGCGGGCGCGATTCTAACACACGCAAAGGAATGCGCCCGCAATCTGCGGGTGCCGGGAAGTTTGAGGAAAAGGTTATGGGAATTATTATTACCAGTATGAAGGTAGCGGCTTCCTTGCGCTCTTAATTTGCTATCAAGCAAACACCCTCTCCCAGGTACAATTCAGTCAGTTTGCAACGCGCTTGTTGTTATTTTTATTCTTCTTTGAAGTTTATTGTTATTATTTATTGTTGTTCTTTCGGTTTTGGCCTCTCATTGCTTTTATTATCGGCCTCCCCATTATTCTTATTGTGTTTCGCCCGCTTATTGTGAGTTGTTATAGGGCTTTTAACGGTCATTTATTTTTATTGTTGGCCGTTTTTAAATTTTGTACTAAGGATAAAGCACTTAGTGTGCCAACTTTTAAAAATCCTTAATAATCAATAAGTTATATTCTTTACGAAATTTGACGGAACTTTTTCCGGGCCCATTGCGTTACGGAAGGTGCGGCAATTGTTACTTGTGGGGCAGGCTGGGTAACACTTTCAATTGTTACCTAGTGGGGATCGCTTGGTGTGTCGGGGGGCTAGAAGGTGCTGGAGAAGATGGGAATGTGCAGGTAGGAGTACCTGCACAGGGTGCAGATTAGAGTTTCTCAGACTTCGGCGACCGCGCTACGGCGGGCCTTCTTGCGGGGAATCCCCAGCTTTTGCCGACGCTCCCACAAGCACTTGCGGCTGACCCCCAGCTTCTTTGCCAGGTCCGTTTCGCTCATGGTGTCCTGATGCTCGATCACGAAGCGGGCAAAATAGTCTTCCAGAGACAGATCTTCGCGAGGGTCTGTATGTGAGTTCCTGGGGCGCGGGACATCGGCAGTTTCGTCTATCGGCACCAGGTCCAATTCAATATCCAGGGTTTTGTGGTCAATTTCCCGGCTGTTGCGGTCAGTTAGGATCACAGCGCGCTGGATAGCGTTCTCCAATTCGCGCACGTTACCGGGCCATGTATAGGTTGTGACTGCTTGGATTGCCTCTGGGGATAAACGCAGTAATGGGCGCTCAATTTTGGTGCAGAACTTTTCCAGCAAGTGCTCTGCCAGTGCTAGCACGTCTCGACCGCGCTCGCGTAGGGGAGCCAGGGTCATTTGCACCACATTGATACGGTAGTAAAGGTCCTCACGGAATTTGCGTTCCACAGCCAGTTGGCGCAGGTTGCGGTGAGTCGCTGTTACCAGGCGCACATTCACTTTGCGCGATTCAATGGAGCCGATAGGACGGACTTCACCCTCCTGGATTACGCGCAGCAGGCGCGCTTGGGCCTCCAGGGGCAATTCACCGATCTCATCGAGGAACAGGGTGCCACCATCGGCGGCAGCAACAAGGCCCTCGCGGGCGCTCTGGGCGCCGGTAAAGGCGCCTTTCTCATAGCCGAACAGCTCAGACTCAATCAGGGTTTCGGGGATAGCGGCACAGTTCACTGAAATCAGTGGCTTGCCGGCACGGCGGCTCTCTTCGTGGATGGCTCGGGCCACCAACTCCTTACCGGTACCGGTCTCACCATGCACCAACACAGTGGCGTCGGTGGGGGCTACCTTGTGAATACGGCCGTAGAGCTCGCGCATCACTTGGCTAGTGCCGATCATGCCAGCGATGGTGCCGGTGTTTCCTTTGTCGGTGGAGGTCTGGGCGCGGCTCTGTTCAGCCTTGCCGATTACCCGACGCACCGTGGCTATCATTTCGTCGTGATCGAAAGGCTTGGCGATGTAGTCAGCGGCCCCCATGCGCATAGAGTCCACCGCAGATCTGAGGCTGGCGTAGCTGGTCATGATCAGCACCGGTACTTCCCCCGCATGTTTGAGCAGGTCGGTGCCGGGAGCACCAGGCAGGCGCAGGTCAGAAATTACCAGGTCTACTTCATTGACCCGATATTTACTCAGGGCCTCGCGTACGGAGCCTGCCTCACTGATCTTGTAGCGATGTCGCTCTAGTAGTTTGCGCAGCGCCGTTCGAATAATGGCTTCATCTTCGACGATCAGGATGTGGCTCATGTGTTACGCCTGGTTACAAAACACTCAATAAGCGCCTAGTTTTACCTGAGTGCCGTTTCTATGCAACTCAAAAACTGCGAATTGGGATGATTTTGCACAAAATATGATCAGTTTGGCTGCCGATGCTCAGGCTGCCAGTGGTAGCTGAACGATAAATTTGGCGCCTCGGCCTGTCTCCCGGTTGGCCGGGCTCACCAGCTCCAGCTGTCCTTCATGCTCCTCAACAATGCTGTATACCATCGCCAATCCTAAGCCTGTGCCCTCACCGGGCTCCTTGGTGGTGAAGAAAGGTTCGAGAATTCGGTCGCGATTTTTGGCGGAGATTCCGGGGCCATTATCTGTGACAGAGACGCAGGCACTGCCGTTTGCAACATAACCCTCGATTAAGATGTGTCCGCCATCGGGACTGGCGTCCCGGGCATTGCTGAGTAAGTTGATAAACACTTGGATCAGGCGTTGGTTGTCACCTGGGGCGATCAAGTTCTCCGGCACTGTGTTATCGAAGCGCACTTCGGTCTTATCCCTTTGCAGGGACAGCAGGTGCACTGCTTCCTGCACGCAAGCATACAGATCCACAGGGGCACGTTCGCTCTCCTGGCTGCCGCTATGGGAGAAGTTGACCAGCGAGTGCACTATGCGGCTGATGCGCTGGGTCTGGCTAAGAATCTGGTCGGCGGTCTCCAGTACCTCTGGATTATCGCTGTCAAACTGGAGGTTTTGCGCCAGACAGGCGATGCCGGTTACCGGATTACCCACTTCGTGGGCGACTCCGGCGGCAAGGCGTCCCACCGAAGCCAAGCGCTCGCTGTGAATCAGCTCCTGCTCTAGTATCTGGGTTTCGGTGGTATCTTCGAGCAGTAGCATCTGGCCGTCGCCGCGGTCATCGCCGGTGCGGTCGTTGCGGCTGCGCCTTTGGCGGGTCTTGTGCAAATTGAGCCAGTGGCTGTTGCCCTCCAGGCTCACCTGTTGCTTGAAACGGCTGGCATCGGTGGATTCCGCGAACTCCGCCAATAGGCTGCGCCAGGGTTGCACCAGATATTCCAGCTTGGAGCCGATTACCTCACTGGCCGTGATGCCGGTGAGGTCCTGCATCGCGTAGTTCCACAATAGGATTTCGCCATCGCGCCCAAGAGAGCAGGCGGCCATGGGAAGTTCTTCCAGCATCTGCCGGTGGTAGAGGCGCAAGTTATTGAGTTCGGCGGCGAGTCCAGTGAGCTGGTGCTTGTAGCGGCCCAGGCGGGTCTCGATCAGGTGGATATCCTTATTGGCAGGTTGATCACTGTTTTGGAAGGGGAAGTGGCGATCGATAATCTGGCCGGCCAGAACTCGTCCGAGCAGTCCTGATAAGTTGGCCTCCAACCGGTTGCGCAGTTGGCGTAACGCGTAGGGGCGGCGCTCATTGTCCGGTAGCTTGAGCTGGCTGAGAGCGCGTTTAACCTCTTTATTGGCTGTGGCCGCTCCGAGGCTTTCCGACAGGCGCAAGCGGAAGTCCGCCGCAGACTCCACATCGAGCCCGAGGCGAAGAGCCTGAGCGATGGTATCGTCACTGCACAGATCTGCGGCGTACTGCTCCAGGCTGCTGGTATGGGTGAAGAGAGATAGCCCGATAAACAGCAGGATATTGACCCCAAGTGAAAGTGTTGTGACCTGGGTCCAGATGGACATCCCCAGCGGTATCTGTATGGCGGTACCGGGCAAGCTGATGCCACTCATATCGAAAATTGAGGGTAGCATCAGGCCACAGCCCCAGATCAACATGCCCCCCAGCAAACCGCCAATAAAACCACGCCGATTACCACGAGGCCAGTGGATTACTGCGAAGATACCCGGTAGGAACTGCAGTGAGCCAATAAATGCCAGTAAGGCCAAGTTTGATAGGGACAGACGATTGTTTAACAGCAAGTAGAAGGCGAACCCGGCGATAAATAGCGCGGCAATCAGGGCGCGACGCAGCCATACCAGCTGGCGATACATATTGTCTTCAGAGTGCCAGCGGGTACCTGGTAGTAGCCAGTGGTTCATTACCATGGTGGACAGTGCCAGGGTGATCATGATCAAAGCGCCAGTGGCGGCAGAAAGACCGCCGATAAAAGCGAGGGTGGTAAGTAATGTCGATCCACTGGCACGCGGCACCGCCAGGGAGAAATACTGCACTGGCTCGGCTACATCGAGAGCGAAGCCCGCCCACATAATCGGGAAGATCGGCAGTGCCATCAGCAACAGAAATAACGGGAAGCCCCAACTGGCGGTGCGCAATGCCTGTCCTGTGGGGCGCTCGGCAATGCTCAGGTAAAAAATATGCGGCATGGCCACAGCGGTGGCGATAAATACCAGCAGCAGGGTGTGTGAAGAGCCCTGCTCAATGGGGGTGTAGAGCAGCTGCTGCATATCATTGTTTTCCAACAACCACTGATCGAGGCCTGCGAAACCGCCGAAAACACCATAAACTGCATAGCCGCCCACCGCAGTGAGAGCAACCAGCTTCACCAGGGATTCCAGCGCCATGGCACTGGCGAGCCCCTCGCCGCGCTCACGGGTGGCGCCGTACATGCTGGTAAAGACCGCCAAGAGAACACAGTAGAAAAAGGCGATCAGGTTCTTGCTGGAAACACCACTATCCGGTAGCCCCAGGGCGGTGACACTGTCCCGAGATAGCAGTGCCAAAGTTTCTGACACCGCTTGGATTTGCAGTGCTACCAGCGGTAGCAGAGCCAGCAGCATAAACAGGGTGGCAAGGGTGCCTACTTGACGGCTGTGATAGCGAAACACCAGTAGGTCCGCGGGGGAGTAAAGCTGGTAGCGTTGTGCCAGGCGAGCCAGGGGTTCGAGTGCTACCGGGGCGAACAGAAACATGGCGCCGGTGCCCAGATAGTAGGCCAGTACGCCGTAGCCATACTGCCAGGCTAAGTCGACAATGCCGTAGAAAGTCCAGGCGGATAGGGATACCCCTAGAGAGAGTACGTATACCAGGGGGTGGCGTACCCAGCGTGAAGGCAGCCAGCCCTTTGAAGTTGCAAAGGCCACAAAGAACAAGGTGGCTATGTAAGCAACGCCGATCAGGGCGATATGGGCTATCTCAAAGCTCATTCGACTTGCGCCTCCACTGGATAAAAATCGCCAGCAGGATCAAGGCAAACCAGAGGATAAAGGGTCGATACCAGGCGCCAACAGGATTGATCATCCAGGTAAATATGGTGGGGGAGAATACATAGCCCACCAGCACAAATAGAATTAGCAGGGTGCGGTTGCTCATAGTTAGCTTTGGAAGCCCGCCTAGGGAAAAGAAGTTATTGGTCTATCAAGTTCACTTGGGGCATAGGAGCAATCCCATTGCCATGGCAAAGGCGCATCACTTTGGAGCGGACGCCGCAAGCGCAAAAATGTTAATTGTCCCCGAAGCTTAGTGCAATTGCCGGTCGCGCTTATCAACTTGGTGGCGCTGCCAGCGAGCCGTGGCCCACCTTAGGATATGCTCCGGGGCTTCCTGCTCCAACGAGTTGGGCACATGAAAGCCGAGAAACCTCAGGGCTGCACACAGGTTGCCTGCTGCTTTTTTGTCGTCAATAGCCGGCGCGTGGTTTTGCTTACTAAGCTTTTGCTGGCCGCCAGGCCCCATTACCAGCGGCAGGTGCCCAAAGGTCGGTGGCTCGGCGCCGAGTATACGAAACAAGCGTATCTGTGCGCCGGTGGTGTCGAGTAGGTCGGCGCCACGAACAACTTGAGTAATGCCTTGGGCAATATCGTCCAAGACCACTGCCAGTTGATAGGCGTAGAGGCCGTCGCGGCGCTTAAGGATAGTGTCTTCGCGTAGCGACTGGCGCTGTTTCCCACACCATATATCCTCAAAGCGTTCCTCGCCACCGGCGCATTGCAGTCGCAGGGCATAGGCTCCAGTGGTTGCAGGTCTTGCCCGGCAACCCAGATTGTCATGCCCACCATTTTGGCGAATCTGATTGCGCGAGCAGTAGCACGGGTACAGAAGTCCCTGTTCGCGCAGCTCTTCAAGGGTCCCCTCATAGAGTGCGTGGCGTTGACTCTGCCATTCGACTGCGCCGTGCCAGTGCAGGCCGTGGGCTTCCAGGGCATTCAGGATACGGGTAGCTGCACCGGGCTCTTCGCGGGGGGGATCCAAATCCTCCATGCGCAGCAGCCAATGGCCACCGTGGGAGCGGGCATCGAGATAGCTGCCGAGCGCACACACCAGCGAGCCAAAATGCAGGGGGCCGGTCGGCGAAGGGGCGAATCGACCGATATAGGGAGAAGTACTTTTCAAAATGACAGAAGGCGGTCCTGTCGGCCGCCGAATCGAACTGGGCGATCATTAGTGACCGCCGTTATGTAATCGGAAGAGATCAACCTGAAAGCTGTTTTTCCTTGATTTCCGCCAGAGTCTTACAGTCGACACAGAGCGTCGCTGTAGGGCGCGCTTCCAAACGGCGGATACCAATATCAACCCCGCAAGCTTCACAAAAGCCGTAGTCATCCTGGTCAATTAGCTCCAGGGTGGCGTCGATCTTCTTGATCAGTTTGCGCTCGCGATCACGGGTGCGAAGTTCAAGGCTGAACTCCTCTTCCTGACTGGCGCGATCGGCGGGATCGGGAAAGTTTGCGGCCTCGTCTTTCATGTGGGAAACGGTGCGGTCCACTTCCGCCATCAGTTCGGCCTTCCAGGCTAACAGCAAGTTGCGGAAATGCTCCTGCTGCTTCTCATTCATGTACTCTTCGCCCTTAGTCTCCTTATAGGGCTCAAAGCCGTGCAGAGAATCGGTGCTCGCAGCAGTTTTGGGCATAGTCGTTGCCTCTCTTTCTATACGGGCCCCCGATAATGGGGGCGATACCACCAAATTCAATCTAGCCTAGACCGTAATCTTTTTGATTGGTGCTTTTTTCACCTGTCAAAAAGCTCATAGCGGCAGGCTAATCCTTATTCCGGTTGCCGATACCGCTGGCGACCGAGAGCGAGGAAGCTATCAAATCTGCGCGATTCGCGCCACCAATAGTTGTCTGCTATTTTGTGGCGCCGAAATGTACAAGAGTGCCAGCCCGTGAAGTTTATTCCCCAGTTTCAACAGGCAAGCCTGTTACGTCGCTACAAACGTTTTCTCGCCGATGTGGAGTCGCCCGAGGGTGAAGTTTTTACTATTCATTGCCCTAATACCGGCTCTATGAAGAGTTGCTGGGTTGAGGGTGCCGCTTGTTGGTACTCGGATTCCGGCAACCCCAAACGCAAGTATCGCCATACCCTGGAGATCACCACTACTCCCGAAGGTGCTCTTGCTGGTGTGAATACCGGGCGCGCTAATGCCTTGGTAGAAGAGGCAATACTTTCCGGAGTGATCAGTGAACTACAGGGCTATGAATCTCTGCGTCGGGAAGTGCGCTATGGAGACGAAAACAGCCGTATTGATTTCCTGTTGTCTGGTGATCAGGGCGACTGTTATGTGGAGGTCAAGAACGTCACCCTGGCAGATGGGGCCCGTGGTTATTTTCCCGATGCGGTAAGTGCTCGAGGCGCCAAACATCTGCGCGAATTACAAAAACTGGCGGAGAGCGGCGTGCGCGCAGTACTTCTCTACTGTGTGCAACACAGTGCTATTGAAACTGTGGAGGCAGCGCGAGAGATTGACCCCACTTATGCTGATGCCCTCGACAGTGCTGTATCTGCCGGTGTGCAAGTGCTCGCTTATAAGGCGCAGATAGGTGCTGAAGAAATTGCCCTGGTACAGCCTTTACCATTCCGTTGATATGGGGCCTGGCGGGGCCGCTTAAGCTAGCCTGGCGACTGTCCCCTATTGTGGCAGCAGGGCGTAGAGCCCATCCTGGGCATACTCAACTGGCACTGGAGTTAGGGCATCACCGGTACAGGGGCCGGCGATGCACTCGCCAGTTTCTATCAGGAATAGGGCGCCGTGGGAGGCACACTGGATCAGCGCGCCATCCGGATCTAGAAATTGGTTTTCCTGCCAGTCGAGATTGATGCCGCGATGTGGGCAAGTGTTGCGGTAGGCATAAACCTCGCCATCTTTCATTACGGCAAATACATTGTCAGTACCGGCGGCGGTATCGCCGAGGGAAAAGCCCTTGGATTGTCCTTCGGTTAATTCATCGTAGCGGCACAGGAAGTATTTCTGCATAAAGTCGGCTCTGGACTCTGTTATTAGTTTATTGCGGCGCCGCGAGTGTAATCGACGTATAGCGTATTGTCCCGTCGCGCATGATGCCCAGGGTAATTTCGTCACCAACTTGATGCTTCTCCAAGGCATTCAACAGATCGTCGTAGCTGCGGATGGGTTGCTGCTCAATCTCGACAATCACATCCCCCAGCTGCCAGCCCCCCTGGCGAGTGCGATAAATGCCTTGTAAGCCCGCCCTTTCGGCAGGTAAGCCGGGCGCTGTGCGCAATACCGCCACGCCCTCAAAGCCATAGCGACTGCTCCACTGGTCCGGTGCGGACTCAATACCAATTATTGGGCGCACCAAGCGGCCGTGGTCGATCAGCTCCGGTACGATTTTCTTGACGGTATCCACCGGGATGGCAAAGCCGATACCCACACTAGTGCCACTGGGGCTGTAAATTGCGGTATTCACTCCGATCAAGCGGCCGAGAGAGTCCAGCAGTGGGCCGCCGGAATTGCCAGGGTTAATAGCGGCGTCGGTTTGTATCACATTACGGATAGTGCGATTGTTGGCCGCTTGAATTTCGCGGCCCAAAGCACTCACCACTCCGGTAGTAAGGGTGGTGTCCAGGCCGAAGGGATTGCCGATGGCGAGTACCTTGCGCCCAACAGCTAGGTCACTGGAGCTGCCAACGACCAAAGGGTTAAGCCGTTCTTTTGGCGCTTCAATTTTCAATACGGCCAAATCTTTTTCCGGTGCTGACCCCACCAGGTTGGCCGGCCACTCGCTGCGGTCTTGCAGGGTGATGGTGACCTTGCGTGCACCTTCAATCACATGGAAGTTGGTTACCACATGCCCTTGTTCATCCCAAATAAAACCGCTGCCGGCCCCTTTGGGTACCGCTTGCAGCCGCAGGGTCCTGCGATCGCGCACCAGGGTTTCATTGGTGACATAGACCACAGACGGGCTGGCGAAATTAAACACCTGCATGGTGTTGCGTTCGTCGTCGGTGGCAAAGTCCTGAACCTGTGCAATAGGGGAGGAAGTGAAACAGAGAAGTAGGGCGGAGAAAATGATTGGCAGAGTTTTGTGCGCTGTCATGGATGGCAATCTTTGCTTTGTCACTTTGCCGGAAAGTTTACCTCGCTCGCGGTATTGGAGAAAAGATAGCGGCGTTATTGCAAACCTGTATCTGCCAAGGGCATATTTATCCACATGCCTTTATGCGCCAAACCCTCTTTCCTGCCTGTGGATAAATATGTAGTTAATGACTTTACTCGGCGACTCAGATTTTACTTACGGAGGTTCTGTAAAGCCAGGATTCGGTCATCCAGAGGCGGGTGGGTGGCCATCAGTGCACCCATATTTCCGAAAATGCCGAAGGCTTTCATATTGCCTGGCAGCGGTTCTTCGTGGCCCCGTTCCGATTCCACCTTGAGCCTCTGCAGGGCGGCTATCATGGAGTTGGGGCCGGCCAGGCTGGCGCCGGCGTGATCTGCCCGGTACTCCCGGCGGCGACTGAACCAGGCAACGATAATCATGGCGAAGAAGCCAAAGACAATATCCATCACGATAGAAGTGACGTAGTAGCCGATCCCGAGTCCCTGCTCGTTGCGCAATATAACCCGGTCCACAAAGAAACCGACCAGGCGTGCAAAGAACATCACAAAAGTATTCACCACGCCCTGTATCAATGCCAGGGTCACCATGTCGCCGTTGGCCACGTGGCCGATCTCATGTCCGATAACCGCCCGTGCCTCTTCACGGCTGAAACGCTGTAACAGCCCGGCGCTTACGGAAACCAGGGCGCTGTTGCGGTTCCAGCCGGTGGCAAAGGCGTTAGCCTGGGGCATAGGGAAGATACCCACATCCGGCATACCGATATTGGCTTTGCGCGATAGCTCTCGAACCGTTTCCACCAGCCATTGTTCATCGGCGCTGCGGGGTTCGGTGATGATTTGAGTACGGGTGCTCATTCGCGCGATGGTTTTAGACAGCAGCAGGGAGATAAAAGAGCCGCCAAAGCCGAATAGGGCGCAGAGGAGAAGCAGAGCACCCAGATTCAGGTCGATACCATTGGCTTGGAGGATACCTCCTATGCCAAAAATATTGAAAATAATGCCAACCAGAACCAGGACCGCTAAGTTGGTCAGTAGGAATAGCCCAATTCGCAACATCGGCTCTCTCCGTCTAATAGTCCTTAGGCAAGTTTAGATAGGCTAGGGCATTTTGTGTGACAGTCGTGCGGTGAGCTGTTTTTTGAGCCAGGGCTCCCAGCGCCCCCTGGGCAGGGGAGAGAGGGCGCCATTACATCGGTGATATGCTGATTAATCGGAGTTCTGCGTGGCCAGCAGGCGGTCGGCCTCGTTGGCCAGTTGTTGTTTTAGGTCGGGGTCAAGGTCGTTCCAATGTACATCCATCAGGGCACCTTGCAGGGCGTAGAGCATCACCCGGGAGGCATTGATACCGCGGTTTCGAATACTGATGAAGGCCTCTACCGGGCCTATGCGGTGCAAGTCTTCATAGGAGCGGATACCGATAGAGTGCAGGATATTGACGGAGGCGAGGCCCAGGTTTTTCAGTTTCAGTAATTCTGATTGACTCGGATGCATTCAGATTTCCCTACATAGGTTAACGTCCAGTTAATACGATCACTCCTTCGATCGCGCGGCTGAACTTAGCATAAATTGACTGTCGGCCCACAAAAGATAACCGTCGGTGCCTGAAATACAGCGCTTGTTGCCCTCTCCAGCAAATCCTAGTCGACGTGCTTATTCCTTGCCGCTATTTGATAGAGTAGGCACCTGGGGTTTTTTCACTTTAGCCTGCATTACAAAAATCGCCTGCTTACGGGAGTCAAATGTTATCCGCACCGCTTCAGCGCATTCTCTTTGGGCTCACTGATGAGCATGTCATTCTCGATCCCGTTTCGGGTCAGTTGCTACACCCCGAGGCCCTGGTGGCTTTCCAGCGCTTGCGGCGCGATGCTCTCGATGCGGGCTTTGATCCAAGAATTGTCTCAGGTTTCCGTAGCTTTGAGCGCCAGCGTACTATCTGGAATGGTAAAGCGCAGGGGCACAGGCCCGTACTCGATAGCGAAGGGCTAGCGCTGGAAATTTCCAGTCTACAGCCGCGGGACCTGGTTATGGCCATATTGCGCTGGTCGGCGCTACCGGGCGCTTCCCGCCACCATTGGGGCACCGATTTCGACATGATCGATGCAGCTGCCCTGCCTGCAGGCTACGACGTACAGTTGACTCCCCAAGAAGTGGCCGATGATGGCATCTTCGGCCCGTTTCACCTTTGGCTGGATCAGCGTATCACCGCCTCGCAGAGCTACGGCCTTTTCCGCCCCTTTGCCCTGGATCGTGGTGGTGTGGCTCCGGAGCGCTGGCATTTGAGCTATGCGCCGCGCGCGCGGGAATTGCAGGAATTACTGACTATCGAGCGCCTGCAAGAACAGCTGCGCCGCTGTGATCTGGCTCTGTGCGACACTGTGTGTGAGCAGCTAGAGGAAATCTATACGCGTTTTGTGTGGGTTCCGGATCACTGCTATCCAACAAATATGCCGCTCTGAAAGCGCAGCTGACGCTGCCCCGTCACCTGCCGTGACGGCGCTTGAAAGGACTTGGTATTCCTGCCAAGCTGCGCCTGCCTGTAGCTTTTGACAGGTGCGGTAAGTGCCGTGAAAACTTGTAGGAATAAAGTGGAAACGACCGGCGAGGAGTTCATTATCGATAGCCAAACCGAGCCCCGTGATGTCTGGAAAGCCATGCGTGCAGAGGCCGCTGCAGCCGCGAGTGGCGAACCCATTCTGGCGAGTTATTTCCACAACACCATCCTGCGGCATAAGTCACTTGAGCACGCAATTGCAGACCAGTTGGCAGCAGTGTTGGACCACAATGCATTGACGGCTACGTCTTTGCAGGAAGTGATTGCCACTGCCATGGAGAGTGATCCCGCAATCTCCCGCAGTATGCATGCCGATATTTGCGCCTGGTACGATCGGGACCCGGCCTGTGATCAATACCTGACGCCGTTTCTTTATTTCAAAGGCTTCCATGCATTGCAGTCGCACCGAATTGCCCACTGGTTGTGGAGTCAGGGACGTTTTACCCTGGCGTTATATTTCCAGAGCCGCGTGTCAGAGCAGTTCTCTGTGGATATCCACCCGGCCGCCAAGTTTGGCAGTGGCATTATGGTTGACCATGCAACAGGCCTGGTGGTGGGGGAGACCTGCGTGGTGGGTGACAATGTCTCCATCCTGCACTCTGTGACTCTGGGTGGCAGTGGTCGAGGCTCAGGGGATCGCCACCCGAAAATTGGCCATGGCGTGATGATAGGTGCTGGAGCCAAGGTGCTGGGGCCAGTCAGGGTAGGTGCGGATGTTAAAATTGCCGCAGGCAGTCTGGTCTTACACGATGTGCCCGATCACACTACGGTTGCGGGTGTGCCGGCGCGCCAGGTTGGCGGTCGCATAGAAGGGGCCCCGGCCTTTAGCATGGACCAGACCCTGGGCCCGGACGAATAACATAGGGATTGAGTGATGTCACAATCTACCTACAGCCTGGTTTTCCGCGGCGACCTGGTTGCTGGATTTACCGCCAGTGATGTGAAAACCAATATGGCGCGCTTATTTAAGAGCAACCCACAGGCAGTGGAAAAGCTCTTCAGTGGCCGCCCACTGATCTTGCGAAAAGGGCTTAGCCGAGCCCAGGCGGAGCAATTCCAGGTTACTTTGGCCAAAATCGGTGCCCAGGTCACTTTGCGGAATGAGAGAGGGGCTGAATCCGTCATATCCCAAACCGTGCAGCAGCCGGCCGCCGAGCCTAAGGAAACGCCTAAATCAGATGGGCCCACGGTACCCAATTGGACGCTTGCGCCCATGGAGGGCAACCTGGTCAAGGATCATGAGCAAGACCAGGTGACGGCTGTACAAGTGTCGACCGATCATATCAGCCTGCGTGCGGCAGAAGGCCTTTTGCTCGATAAGAGTGAGCGGATTGAGCCTGAGCCTACGCCGGTCAATATTCCCCAGTGGGATTTGGATTAGATTTATTTGGTTACTCAGCGGAAGAATTCCCAAGCATAAAAAAACCGGCATGCAGCCGGTTTTTTTATGCTTGTCAGCCCGGCAATTCGCTGTATCGCCGGGTTAAAAGAAGTGACTCTTAGCCCTCTTCTTTCAGGTAGCGCTCGCGAGAGGAAAGTACTTCTTTGCGGGCTTCTTCAGCATCGGCCCAACCTTCCACTTTCACCCACTTGCCTGGCTCCAGAGCCTTGTAGTTTTCGAAGTAGTGCTCGATCTGCTTGATCAGCAGTTCTGGCAGGTCACCAATATCCTGAACGTGATCATACAGCTTGGTCAATTTGGTGTGCGGCACTGCCAGCAGTTTGGCGTCAACTCCGGATTCGTCGGTCATTTTCAGTACGCCGATAACACGGGAGCGCACTACGGAACCGACCATTACCGGGTAAGGGGCAACTACCAGTACATCCAGAGGGTCACCATCTTCAGACAAGGTCTGGGGCACATAGCCGTAGTTAGCCGGGTAAAACATCGGAGTGGCAACGAAACGATCCACAAATACGGCGTCTGAGTCCTTGTCCACCTCGTATTTGATGGGGTCGGAGTTGGCAGGGATCTCGATGATTACGTTGATATCGTTGGGCAGGTCCTTACCTGCGGGGATCTTGTCGAAGCTCATTGCTGGTCCTGGCTGGGTAAAACGAAAAATTTGCAGCGCGGATTATATATGCAGTTAGGCATGGCTGAAAGTCGCGCCCTTAGGGGACAGATCGGGCGTCAGGAATTGGCTGGCGGGTCTATCCTGTAAGTCACTGATAACAACAATGGGGCAGGGACGGCCATGGTCGAAGCTCGGGAGGTTAAAACCGTTCAGGAGGCCCGTGCGATTGTGGAAGGGCGTGGCCTGAGTCATGTCAAAGTGGGCCTGTTTGATGTCGACGGGGTCATGCGTGGCAAATACATGAGCCGCGAGAAGTTTTTCTCCTCCCTGGAAAAGGGGTTTTCCTTCTGCGACGTGGTGCTGGGCTGGGATGTGAAAGACCAGCTGTATGACAATACCCGCTATACCGGCTGGCACACTGGCTATCCGGATGCGCCGGTGCGAATCCTGCCGGATAGCTGTCGGGATGTTCCCTTCGAGGAGAATATGCTGTTGTTCCTGGCTGAGTTCGATGGGCGCGCCCAGGCAGTGTGTCCCCGCGCGGTCCTGCGACGAATAATAGAGCGCTGTCGCTCAATGGGACTGGAGCCCTTTGCCGCCCTGGAATATGAATTCTTCCTGTTCGATGAAACCCCCGACTCAGTGCGCGATAAGGGATTTCGCAATCTCAAACCCTTCACGCCGGACTGGTTTGGTTACTCCATGTTGCGCAATTCTGTGCACTCAGAACTGTATCGGGAAATCCTGGATATGGGGGAGCGTATGGATTTTCCGTTGGAAGGCCTGCATACGGAAACTGGCCCCGGAGTGTTGGAAGCTGCAATTGCAGTGGATAATGCAGAGTCAGCTGGGGATAGGGCCGCACTATTTAAGACCTTTATGAAAGTCTTGGCCCAGCGCATGGGACTGATGGCGACCTTTATGTCGCGTTGGTCCAGCGATTATCCCGGGCAGAGTGGTCATATTCATCTTTCCCTGCGCGACGTAAGTAGTGGCAACTCAGCTTTTTTAGACGAAAAACGGCCCCAGGGAATCAGTGAAACGATGCGCCAGTTTATTGCCGGCCAGCAGCGGCTTATGGCGGAATTCCTGGCTTTGTTGGCCCCTACCGTCAATAGCTATCGCCGTTTGGTTCCGGGCTTCTGGGCACCTACCGGTGCGAACTGGGGAGTGGAAAATCGCACTACTGCACTGCGGGCTATTCCCGGCAGCGCAAAGTCCCAGCGAGTGGAATATCGCTTAGGGGCGGCCGATGCCAACCCATATCTCGCCCTGGCCGCAGCATTGGGCTCAGGTCTTTATGGCGTTATGCAACAGTGGCAACCCAGCGACCCGATTGATGGCAATGCCTATGCTTTGACGCCGGATGCAGAGCAGGCCTTGCCGGCCACCCTGTGGGATTCAGCCCAGAGACTGAAAAGTTCAGAGGCCGCTAAGGAGTTATTCGGCAGCGAATTTATCGAGCACTTTGCCGCAAGCCGTGAATGGGAAGAGCGTGAATACCGGCGCCATGTGAGTGACTGGGAATTGGACCGATATTTCGAAATTATTTAAGCCAAAATTAATACCCTTATTTCGTCGCTAATTAAAGTAGGCGCCGAATTTTTAGTGTCGCAATAAAAGTGTGTTTCCGGAATTGAAATGCACTGGTTTTAGGCAAATAAGCGCCGGTTATCAGGGAGTGATTCAATATGCACCACTTGCGATGTATTTCCCCTGTTGATAACAGTATTTACCTGGAGCGAGCCCTGGCTGGAGAAGCGGAAGTTCGTGTGGCTCTGGATAGGGCTATCGCCACCCAGCGAGCTTGGCGGTTAACGCCGATTTCTGAGCGTGTTGAAATTGTGCACAGGACGGTGGAATTCTTTCTTGATCGAAAGAATCGTCTGGCAGAGGAAATCTGCTGGATGATGGGGCGTCCCATTCGCTATGCACCGGGGGAAATTGAGGGCGTTGCCGAGCGCGCCTCAGCCATGGCAGATATTGCGGAAGAGGCCCTCGCAGATATCCAACTATCAGCCAAGTCGGGATTCTCCCGGTTTATTCGTCGAGAACCTTTGGGGGTTTCCCTGGTAATAGCCCCCTGGAATTATCCTTATTTGACTGCTGTAAATGCCGTAGTGCCGTCATTATTGGCGGGTAATGCAGTAATTTTAAAGCATTCAGCGCAAACCCCTCTTTGTGCAGAGCGTATGGTTGAGGCTTTTAGGGAGGCGGGATTGCCCTATGGAGTGTTCCAATTCCTGCACCTGAATCATGCGTATACCCAGAGGCTGGCATGCGCTGAGGAAATTCAGCATATCGCATTTACCGGATCTGTAGATGCTGGAGCGAAATTGGAGCACTCAGTGGCGGGCCGCTTTATCCAGGTGGGTTTGGAATTGGGCGGGAAAGACCCAGCTTATGTGCGAGAAGATGCGAATCTTCAGCAAGCGGTCGAGGCAGTGGTCGATGGCGCATTTTTCAATTCTGGACAGTCATGCTGTGGCATTGAGCGTGCCTATGTTCAAGAAAAACTATTTGATGAATTTGTAGAGCGAGCCGTTGCTCAGGTTAGCAAATATCAGCTCGGGCGTCCGGATAATCCACACACCACGTTGGGGCCTCTGGTTCGTGCTGAAGCTGCTGACCGGGTACGTGCTCAAATTGACGAAGCGGTCGTGGAGGGTGCCCAGCCCCATCTGAGCACCAGTGACTTCCCCCTGGATAAACGCGGCACCCAGTATATGGCGCCACAGCTCCTCACTGGAGTACGCCACAAAATGCGATTGATGCGCGAGGAATCTTTTGGCCCGGTATTGGGGGTGCAAAAAGTGCATGATGATGGTGAGGCTCTAGAATTTATGAATAACAGCCAGTTTGGCCTTACCGCAGCAATTTTTTCACAAGATGAAGAGGTCGCCCTGGCAATTGGGGATCATTTACAGGCCGGCACAGTTTTCCTTAATCGGTGTGATTACCTCGACCCAGAGTTGGCCTGGACCGGGGTAAAGCGGTCCGGAAGGGGGTGTACTTTGTCCCGGATTGGATTTGAGCAGTTAACTAGACCTAAGTCCTTTCACTTTAAAATTCAAGGCTAGGGAACCGTTAAAGAGGGAATTTCTGTGAGGTTGATTAAAAGTTGTGTTGCAGGGTTACTTTTACTCAATTCACTGGTGCTAAAAGCGGAACCTTATCTTTATAAAAATATTACTTTAGATGTTCCCGGTGGGTGGTCAAGGTACAAAGACCCTTACAACAATATAGGAATTCAATTTTGGCAGAAAGGTACCGGTAACTTAATGGCTTACATTTTGAGAGAAGGATTATTAAAAGATGGTGGCGATCCTGACGTATTTTTAGAACAACATCCATTGGAACATCCGGTTTCTTCAGTGCAGATTGGTAATTATTCCGGTTATTTCGTCACTTTTAAATCGAAAGGAAAGTGTATGGCAAACTGGTTTTTAGGCGATGGAATCGATTTACTGGTTGCGCACTTTCAAAGTGACTGTAATTCGGTGGATTTCTCGCCGGTAATCGAAGTGGTTGAATCTATCACAATGAAAGTTCATACAGTTTAATAGTTAGTGAGTTACAAGTTATATAGAGTGGATATTTGGGTGGAGGTGTTGAGGTGAAGTACATATATTGTTGCATAGTATTGTCATTTTTTTCTCCGTTATTGATTAGTGCCGCAGAATACGAGCTAGAAAATTATTCAATAGACCTGCCGGAAAAGTGGTACATACAGACGGTTGATGGAGAATGGGGCATGGAGCTAAGGAAACGGTGTAGCAATGCGCAACTGAAAATAGGGTTTTCTCAAGGGATAACTGCACAGAAACAAGCTGAAACTTTCCTGAATGACTACGACGAGGGTGAGGCAGCCCTTACCGCAATTCAACTGGGACAATTTTCCGGCTATTTTCTGAGCTATGAAGATGAAGGGATGTGTGGAGAGATTTGGTCTATGGCAAATGGTGAAGATCATTTTGGAATAGGGTACTGGGAAGATTGTAACTTGATAAACCGTACTTTGGTTTTTAATTTGGTTAACTCAATAAAGCCCCGTTTACAGGTTGCAGATTAGCTGTTTTCAGAAAGTCATTGAGGGCATTGGTTGGACTGGATAAATAGAGAGGCAAGTGTGGATAAATACCGGGTAAACTGGAATTTCCCTACCAATATTTGGGTTGGACCCGGGCGAATAGCGGATCTTGCCAAGGCCTGCGCTGAATTGAATATACAGCGCCCCTTACTGGTGACAGATCCCGGTCTTGCCACTATGCCACTGATTGAGCGTGCCTATACTCCCTGTCGGGGAAAAAGCCTAGAACTAGAAGTTTTCTCAGCGATAAAAGGCAACCCTAATAGTGAGAATATTGATCAAGGCGTCGAGCTTTTAAGGGGTAAAAATTGCGATGGAGTCATTGCCTTTGGTGGTGGCTCAGCGATTGATGCCGGCAAGGCGATCGCATTAATGGCGGGGCAGAGCCGGCCCATTTGGGACTTTGAGGATATTGGTGATAATTACAAACGTGTTGATCCCAATGGTATGGTGCCTGTGATTGCCGTACCCACCACTGCCGGAACCGGTTCGGAAGTGGGGCGTGTAGCTGTGATTACCGATAAAGCTGCACAAATCAAACGACTGATTTTCCATCCCAATATCTTGCCGGATATTGTGATTCTGGATGCTGAACTTACCTTGGGATTACCACCAGAAATTACCGCAGCGACCGGGATGGATGCTCTTTCCCACAACTTGGAATCCTACTATTCCACTATGTACCACCCCATGGCTGAGGGAATTGCCCTGCAGGGTATGCGGCTGGTTAAGGAATACCTCCCGCGAGCCTACATGATTGGTACCGAATTGACGGCACGCCAGCAGATGCTGGTCGCCTCCTGTATGGGGGCTACAGCCTTCCAGCGTGGTTTGGGGGCCATTCATGCACTCGCACATCCACTTGGTGGCCTTTACGATAAACATCACGGTTTACTCAATGCCATTTTGATGCCCTATGTCCTTGTTGCGAACAGGCCCGCTATAGAGGTTCCCATGGGACAATTGGCGCTCTCTTTGCAATTGACGGGGAAAGAGATGTTTGAGAACGGCTTTGATGCAGTGCTTAACTGGGTTATTGGCCTGCGTAAGCAGCTGGGTATTCCTCATACTTTGGAAGAAATTGGTATTGGTAGCGATGATGCCGATAAGATTGGACGTATGGCTGCAGAAGATCCGTCTGCAGCCAGTAATCCCATGTCTTTCAATGCAGTAGAATATCGCGAAATTTTCCTGCGTGCCTGCCAGGGCACTGTCACACTGTAAGAGTTTCACATTGTAAGCCGACAGAAGATTACCTATCAATAGAATTGTCCACAGGAATTAGTTATGCGCGGCGTCTTTGCTCTGTTTATCCTTCTGGCTGCCACCCTCGGATATGCCCAGGATTCCCCAAATATCCGTACCGCTATTTTTGCCGGTGGTTGTTTCTGGTGTATGGAACCGCCATATGACAAAGTAAATGGCGTGCTGGAAACCACCTCAGGTTACAGCGGTGGTCACGTGAAGAATCCCACTTATGATCAGGTCTCCGCTGGTGATACCGGTCATGCTGAGGTGGTTCAGGTTAAGTATGATGCTAACAAAGTGAGTTACTCAGATTTACTCAATATCTTCTGGCACAATGTGGACCCATTTGATGCTGGTGGACAGTTCTGTGATCGGGGTGACCAGTATCGCGCTGAAATTTTCTACGGCAATGAAGAAGAGAAACAACTGGCCGAGGAAAGTAAGAAGGAAGTAGAGGCAGATCTAGGCAAGAAAGTGGTGACCCAGATAAAACCCGCAGCTACATTTTATCCTGCGGAAGCTTACCATCAGGATTATTACCAGCGTAATCCATTGCGCTATAAATACTACCGATTCCGTTGTGGGCGAGATCAGCGACTAGAGGAAGTCTGGGGCAAAGCGCCGGGTTAATCAGGCTGGTGCAGCATCTCTATAGTGGTTTCTTTAATCCTGTATCGAAGCGTGCCTGTAGGGCTTCAGTCTTGGTAACGGCATGAAAAAAATACAGCCTGGGATATTGCAAGAAGGGGAAGTCTTGGGCTCTGCAGCTGGCTTTCCTGTTCTTTACCGATATATTGCTGCGGAAAAATCCAAACCTTTAATGGTGTTCATACCGGGTAGCTCTCATCTGGCACGTATCTTCTATGGCTGTCCTGAGGCCAGGGAAGAGGATTTTATCAGTTACTGGGTTCATCGCTCAGGCCATCCCTTCCTGGCTGTCTCTTTCCCAATTGCCAATAAGGTTTTTGATGGCTTCTATCCCAGCTTTACGATTGCCGATTGGGGAAAGCAAGTCGCTGAAGTGATTGACGAGGTGGTTTCTAGGAATAACTTACAACATGAGGTGATCGTTTGCGGCTGGAGTATGGGATGTAAGATTGCCGGAGCTCTTGGGAAGGAGGTTATTGGAAAGAAGATTTCAATTGCTATGTTTGTCGCAATGTCTGGAGATCCTGCAGTTCCCGGCTTTATGCCAAAAGCTAATGCAGAAAATATCACCATGACACCCGAGGGCTTAGCCAATCGAGAATGTCTATATCCTTGGTTTTTTCAAGCTTTGGAAGATCAAGGTAAATATAATGGCCATCCTATTCTAAAGAAAGAAGTCTATCGAGAGCGTATGCTGGGGGCCACACCAGTAGGCTTGATTGGCACCGGTTTAATGTATAAGAAGAACCGCTTTATTGATGATATTCAAGGAAGCATCCAGTCAGCTAATACTTTTGGTTATGAAGATTATCCCTTTCCTGTAGTTATCCACGGAGATTCACTTTGTGATGCGGAAAACGTACTGCTAAATACAGCCGACTGGGCATTTATTAGAAGTCGAGTTTTAATTAGGGAAGTGCTAAGAGATAAGAGCTTTAAGGAGCTTTCTCTAACACGTTGGGAAGAACTAAAGCGCTTAGTTAAGACTTCTGAAAACTATCTCTCAGAGTCCCTTCCGGGAGGCCATTTTTTCTTTTTGGGTAAAACTGGGGCGAGATCAACCATTGATAAAATTCTGCTACTTTCTAAGCGAATGCGAAATCTTTTAGAATTGCGAAGTGTCTAACTTAGTCTCATAACTTACTATATCTTCTTCTAATTTTAGTTTGATTTTCCTGGAATGCAGACTGATTACAATATTTTCTATATTGTTTCTTAGCTTAAAAATCGCTTTTATTCGAAGCTTATGTCGTCGTGTTATGTTTAATTTAAGTGGTTACACCTGCGTATCTTCCATTTTCTGATATATCGGGTCTAGCTTGGTGGTTCTGTTATCTTTGTGAGGTATTCGTCAGTTTTAAGTTATTTTTCTGGATCTACTCAATTAAAAAATAATCGAATTAAAATCAAGTATGATGATGGAATCAATATAATTTTAGATTAAATGTAAAAAAGGATGCTGGGAAAATGAATATTCGATCTAATTTTAAATTTATATTGTTAGCTGCAGGGTTGGTTTGCGCCAGTCAATCAAAGGCTGCAGGTGTGGGTGTTGATAGGGTCTATCTCGTCAGTCCTTCTGGGACTTATATGAAGACCAATGATGAGGGTATTGGCTTGCCCGAAGTGGTTGATACAAAGACGGAAGCTGATAGGTATGATCTTAATTTACACTTCAAGGGATTCGGAAATAATAATCAAAATTGCTTGGAAGATAAAGACATAATTAAGGTCAAACAGTATCTGGCAGATCAAATATTATTTGTTGTAGATGAAAAAGAGCCTCTGATAGACACTGCCGAATTTTATGATGACTTACCAAAAACGAGTGGAGAGATATCAGATTTATTCTATATCGTTAGCGATACAAGCGGCTGTATAGGTGTAAACAGTACTGTTAAGCTTTCGGCAGTTCCACTCTCCGGCGATTACTATATTTATTTCCCTGACGTTAATCCCAGTGCCCGCTGGACCTGGGTTGATCAGAGTGAAAGCGGCACAGAAATTACGCTTATCAGATAATTTTTTTAAAAATTCTTTATGTGCTATTTGGCAGGTATCAATAGATATTTGCCTTTAAAAGTGGTTTTATAGCATTAGTTTGTTCTAGCTAAAGTAGCGGCTTATCAAATGGGGTGCTTTATCCTCATGTTGTATTTTTAACGAATTTTTTTCTACGGATTAAATATGTGAATGATAAAGTGAGGAGTTGAGCCTGGCCAGATATCATTTTAACCAAGTTTAAATCTAATTGATGGTTAGAGCTTTGTGATATCTTTTCTAACGATATCTATAAGTATCAATATATAAAATAAAGGAATCAGTGCGAGTGCTGCAAAATGTAATGCCAGTATATCGTTTTCTTTACTGATGGCTCCTTCAGAAAATAAAATTATTTCCAAGATGAAAAATAAGACAAAAAGTAGGCGTTTATCCAGGTTAGATATGGATTCAAACACCTTGGAGCCAAGCAGCCAGTAATGCCAGGATTTGTATTTCAAAGCATCAAAAAGATAGTAGAGGCCACAGGTTAAGCTCACTAACGTTGTGAGTAGTAGCTCAAACACCCAGGCCGGGGGCTTGCCAGGTGCTGGGGGCCAAATATTGGTTACTCCGAATTCGGTAAAGGAAAGAATGGCGAATAGCCCGGTGGTCAATAGAACAATAGGGAAACGAAAAACTAATATGACCATGCAGATTGCAGCAGAGACTTCGAAAACCCTTTGAATGGGCATAAAAATATTGGCATGTTCTGCAACCCAAGCTAATGCGTTGCGAAACCATAACGGGGTGTTTCCGTACTCTACATAGGAGTTCACCAGTCCCCTATAGCCCTCTACGGTAAACCAGTTCAGTAAGCTGTCTTCATAAACCTGGAAAATCAACATAACACCAATGGTGATGGTGAACAGGTTAATCCAACGCCCTACCAGCAGATTGGATTGTTGTGTCTGTGCGACTACGCGATATCGGTCTAAAAATTTCGAAAGTATTGCTAAGACGGCAATGGTGATACTGGATAATAGGCTGGCTAGAAGTATGTGATTGCCGCCATTGCGCGACATCAAAAATATCGCAAACAGCACGCTAGATGCCACAATCACCCAGAAGCACCAGGACAAAAAGCTTATATCGGGTGCCAGAATACCGCCCAATAGACGCTGGTAATAGGGCGTTGGATGAGATGAGGGGTGATCGGATGGTTTCTGAATATTTGGGGTGAGGCTATAGCTGCTTACCGCTAAGACTAATGCATACAACGCCGGTGATAAAAATTCAAAGAACCAGCTATTTTCGCCCGTATAAGTAAAGCCCCATAATACTATGAAGCTCACAAACATGAATAGGGCGCCTAGGGGCATTAATATCCGCAATATCAAGAGTACCCCGGCAAGTAGAATGAAAAAATGCAGTGAGTAGGTCAGGCTGGTGATGTGCGGGGTAAAAAATATGGCTAAAGATTGAATGGTTGCGGGGGCTTTTTCCGTTCGAATAAGTTGCTCTAAGGTGGCTGCAAAGGCCTGCGGTGCCACCTCGCCATTAAGGTAGCGCGTAATGACCAGTTGGACACAGGCGGCGCCTAAAAAAAGGCTTATCATGGCTAGCCATGCAGTTGACGAGGTTGCCGTTTTTGTTTGGCTAGTATCTAAAGTTTGGCTGGAATTGTGCATAAATCCTATCCTAGTTGAATTCGATTCCCATAGATCAATACTTGTGCCAAAAAAAGTTCGCTATTTCAGCGTGTATCTATCCCAGTTGTTGTCTTTATCGGCAATAGGAAAGTGTGGATAACTTCAGGCTAGGGTTGATCAGGCATGTGCAGGGTGAGTGTGCATAGGAGGTGCACTAACAGTATTTTCTATTGGTCATAACATAGAAATGCTGTTGCCAATAATAGTGATATTGAAAGTTTGCTAGCTGGATGAGTTTGTCAAAAAACTCTGCAGAAGATCTATACAGTCCTCTCGCTGCTGTTTACTGGTATTGGCAAACCCTAATACCAGGCCATGGTTCAAGGATTTTCCGGGATAGAAAAAAGAAAGTGGAGTGCTACCGATGCGGTGTTCGGCTAATTTCTTTGACAGTTCTAGGTCATTCCTGCCGGGCGTGGCGAGTACCAGGTGCATTCCGGCACTACTTGCGATGAGTTGCGCCTGGGGTTCAAGTTTATGTCGTGCCAAATCGCAAAAATGCAGCCATTTTTCCCGATAGTTGATGCGCATTTTACGCAGGTGTCGTACGAAATGTCCCTCTTCAATAAAGTCGGCAACTATGGCCTGGGAAAGAAGGGGTGAGTGACCAGATAGCATCTCTTTGGCGTGGTTAAATACCTGTATCACTGATTTGGGAACCACCATATAGCCCAGACGAATACCGGGCTGAAGAGTTTTGCTAAAGCTGCCCATATAAAGTACAGGTGTGTCCTCCGCCATTCCTTGCAGCGCTGCCACGGGTTTGTGTACAAATGAGAATTCGCTGTCGTAGTCATCCTCCAATATCCAGGCTTCAGAGCTTGCTGCCCAGTCCAGCAGCCTTAAGCGGTCACTGGCAGGCATTACTCCACCCATCGGATATTGGTGTGTAGGGGTGGTATAGAGAAGCTTGGCGGTGTGATTGTGCTTTGTCAGTGATTCTACATCCAGAGAGCCATTTTTTAGTCCTGCCAAATGGAGGTCTGCGCCGGCAGATTGAAAAGCGATGCGTGCTCGTCTGTAGCCGGGGTTTTCCATGGTTACGGTATCCCCCGGATTTAGTATGATTTGTGCACAGAGACTCAAGGACTCCTGGGCACCGTTAGTAATAATGATTTGCTCGGCGCTACAGCGGACTCCCCGGGAGTTACGTAAGTATTCTGCCAATGCCTGTCTTAATGGCTGATAGCCCTGACTGGGGCCATAGCCGATGAGTGCCGTTCTGTCTTGATGCCGCCGATAGAGGCGATTCCATAGATGAAAAGGAAAGCTATCGAGATCCGGTAATCCCGGTGTAAAGGGCAATAGCTTCTCCCTGACAAGCGGTGCATTTCTTAACGATTCGCCGAAAGTTGACAGCTGTGGCGGATGATCAGTATCCGATTGCCAGCTCATTCGCTGGGGGGCTTCCACATGTGGCGGCAGTGATGCACAGACAAACACGCCTTGACCAGATCTACTGGTGAGGAAGCCTTCGGCCTTTAACTGTTCCAATACCTGCGTAATGGTATTGCGACTCACTCCCAGAGACGCCGACATTCTGCGGGAAGATGGCAATTTACTGCCGGTGCTCAACCGACCACTGCAAATGCGCTGTACAAGCATTCGATACAGCTGGGCCTGTAGTGGTTGGGCCCGATCCAGGGTTAGGTCAGTGAAGTCTGGAACACTCAAAACTGGCACCATGAAAGAGCAAAAACTGGACCTTTTCAGAGTACCAGTAACTTCTTAGATTGGCGATATAGATTGAATGAGCAGCGGTTAGTAAGGAGGTTTCTATGGACACTACCAATCATTTTGGCCCTGAGTTGCCTGCCACTGCAAAGAGCAGGATACGCCGGGCGGCAAAGAGAGCCAGCTATCAAAGGGAGGTTGTGTATCAGCTGGTAGATGAGCTAAAGCTCGGCCATGTTGGATTTATACAGAATGGGGAGGTGGTCATTATTCCATTGACTGTATGGCGGAAGAGAGACTTCCTGTATTTCCATGTGGCAAATAAAAGCCGTTTGCAGAAGCTGGTAGATGCGGGGGAAACAATCTGTATTTCATTTGCACAATACGATGAATGGGTGCTGGCAAAATCTGCTTTTCACCACAGTGCCAACTATCGCTCGGCAGTGTTGTTTTGCCGTGGGGAACGTGTGCATGACTCCCGGGAGTTCGATGAGGCTTTTAAAGTCATAATGAACGATATTGAGCCTGACCGATGGGAGCAGGTCCGCCCTCCCAACATCCAGGAACGCAAGGGCACAGCGCTAATGCGATTGACTATAGAGGAGGGCTCTTTTAAGAGCCGGAGTGGAGCGCCTACCGACAACAAGGAAGATCAGAGCTTAACCGTTTGGAGCGGTAGTGTTCAGAATTCTGTGTCATTTCTTTACCATTAACAAAAAAGAGATGACCCATGACCA
>NZ_JBGMEK010000027.1:0-62406 GCF_041447265.1 Microbulbifer epialgicus | reverse complement strand
TTACCCCGATGCAATTAAACTTCTGGCACATGGTCTCCCCAAACGGGAAGCTGTATGGTGGGCCTGTCTCGCAGCTCGGGATATTCAAAGCCCAGAAACTGATGAAGACAATGTAAATGCATTAGTAGCTGCGGAAAGCTGGGCCAAAAAGCCCAGCGAAGAGACTCGGTTAACGTGCAAAACCCTGGGCGATAAAACCAAGCACAAAACCCCCGCGAGCTGGGCTGCTACAGCAGCGAGCTGGTGTCATGGAAGCCTGGCGGCTGAAGGCGAGCCTGTGGTTGAACCGCCAGAGCATCTTTATGCACACGCCGTCGCCGGCAGTGTCACTCTCGCTGCAGTTTTATCTGATCCAGTGGATCCCGGTAAAAGGTTCGCGCGATATATGAGTCAAGGGCTGGACCTGGCACGTGGCGGCAATGGAAGGATAGAGGACTAAATAATGGGCAAGCCGGCTTCGCGTATTACGGACATGCATGTCTGTCCAATGGTGACAGGCACCGTGCCCCATGTGGGCGGGCCAATTTTAAACCCCGGAGCACCAACCGTTATTATTGGTGGCATGCCCTCAGCTACAGTCGGCAGTGTCTGTACCTGTGTGGGACCTCCAGATACCGTCGCTATGGGCAGCACTACCGTATTGCTGCAAAAAAAGCCTGCTGCTCGCATGGGGCATACGACAGGTCATGGAGGCAAGATCGTAATCGGATGTCCGACAGTTTTGATTGGCGGTTAAGCTATACATCGCCATTGCTTATCAAGGTTAATTTGTTATGAATAAATTAAACAGTCGACCAAGAGCAAGCTGGGGTTGAATAAAGCCGAATATATTATTTATGGGGCAGCGAGATGATCTAATCGCTGCGTGAATGAATTGCAATTATTAATTAAAAATAAAGGATTGTAGGAAAATCATTATGACAAATTTAGTCAGTCGCAGCATCAGGTATGGGGTGGATTTTAATGTGTTGGTCAATGATAGTGTACTGCCCCAGTTTAAAACGAAAGTGAAAACATCATGTGGAAGTTGGCTGGATGACGCGCAGGAAATTTTGGATCTGGCGATACAAACGTGCACCACAGCCCTCGTTACTCCTGATAATGTTTCAGATAGATTTCATAATTTGATTTCTTACTACTTCGGTCTTCCCTCAGGTTGTTCACGGGAAAGATACAGGGCTTGTTTAAATGCGATACTTAGCCGGTTAAATAGAACTAAGTCGGGTCTGTCTAATGGGGTGGATCTTGCGGACAGGGAACAGATGCCTTACTTGGCAAAAGCTTCGACTTATGTCTCGTGGGCATTTTGTCAGGGAGACCCCACGGAACGTATGGCGGGTTTTGTGTGGCAGGACTTTTTAGAAAGTGTGCCCAACTATGCTAAAAAAGCATATAAGATAAGGAAAACGAAATGGGATCAGAAAAACGGCTGGATCTCAACGTTTTTGGGGGGACAACTCAATGGGGGAGGCTTTGAGAAACCTCTCTATTACCCCATTCACTTGAATTTTAATAAAATTTGGCCAAAAGGTAGGGCATACTGCATTGTCACTTTGATACACGAGGCAACACATAAATTCGCGGAAACAGTGGATCATGAGTATTTCAAGGATGATGGAAGCATTTTGGCTAAATTAGATCAAGCCATCAGGGACTGTAGTGTATGGAAGGACATTTATCTGAACGGTGATCTGAAAAATGATGAAGATAGAGAAGCTAAAGCATGTGCGCGTGTTGCAGAACAGGCACTAAAACAACTTCGTGGAGAAAATCCAGCGGCTAAAACCATGCAACAAATTGGTGAGATGGAAGCGGTGAATAATGCAGACTCACTGGCATGGTTTGCGCATGACGTAGCACTACTTTCCTTGGAAATAACTTGAAAGGAAGTATTATGGGTAAGCGAAATATATCCGCAAGCCTGCTAAGCGAATAAAGAAAACTCCGGGAGGCAGTTCACTAATTGTAAATTACTGAGGAATTTCATTTCCTACAGTTAGGTATCATAGCCCGAATTAAGTGGACTGTACTTAGAGCTCCAAGCGTACCCTGGTTTTTCCAAGGGCTGGATATGGATAATAACTGATGAATTTATTTTTTAGGAGTTGGCTAATGTCGGTCTAGTCGACATTATTGATTTCTTCCCTAAAGACTCATTAAATATTCCTGAAAATGATATTCGCGCTGAACATGACCTAGCTATTAACCCGGCGGACAAATAGTTTGGCTATACTGTGTACCTAATTGATTCCTGTCGGAAGTAAGCGTGCTACACGCGTAGGCTTCTTTTGTAACACTCTCATGTGAGAAACACTTTGCTTTTCAGCTTCTACTCGGATCGGGCTTGTATACCATTGTGAACCCCCTCTTTAAGGTTGCAATTCAAATATTCATCTGGATTCAGTTCAGGTGTAAATGATGGTAAATAATAGATTTTTATCTCATCTTCGTGCGCTGCCAGCCAAGCTTTAACAAATCGTGCATGATGTACCCTAAGATTGTCCAGAATGAGGTAAACTTTACGGCCCGCTGTTTTGATCAATCGCTTAAGAAAGTCAATCAGCCTATCGGCATTCATACTTCCTTCGTAAATTTGAAAACGTACTGTTCCTTGATTTGTAATCGCGGATATCATATTGAGTGAAGTACGCTTTGCATTCAGCATAACAATGAGCGTTTTTCCTTTTAGTGTATAAAATCACGTTTGGACTACTGATATTACGTACATCTGAACTTTGTAGGGCTGGTTGTACTTGGCAGTCGTGATTGATCTCTATTCGCGCCGGATTGTTGGCTGGCATCTAGATCGCTAGATGGAAGCGGCTTTGGTAAGTCGTGGGTTGATGATGGCTGTCAATTTGCGTACACCACCAAAAGGCCTTCTACATCACTTCGATCGGAGTAGTCAGTATGCCAGCCATGCCTACCAAGCTCTATTGAAGCAGCATGGAATGGAGTGCACAATGAGCCCTAGGGGAAATTGTTGGGGCAAGCACCGACTGAACACTTTTTAAAACTCACGCAGAATACATACAACGCTGGGGGATGTAGCCCCCATCGAATTTGGGAAATGTGATTAAAGAGGTGTCCGGCTGGACTTGACCACAACAAGGCGCGCTTTTTCATTCGAGGCGTTCTTTCGGCAATGCATTGTTTTATCTGATCACATGACCTTTCATAGCTATTGGTATTTTTATGACCTGAAGCCACCTCTTTCAGCATATGGACAAGTTCAATGCCCGCACAATATTTTGTGCAGAGTGGTGGTTATTTGAAAAAAAATCATAAGTTGCTATAGGATCGTGTATTTGGGATTATGTTCTCATTGTTCCGAAAGAAGAGTCGATAAGATTAAAAAATGAGTTACTACTGGGTCAGAAGGAAAGAATACACTGCACTCGAGACGCGCTGTGAATACTCCCTGTAAGCTCATAATCGGCATCCATGCCTCGTCCGCTCCCGAGCGCAGTGTATTCTTTCCTTCCCCCTCTTTTTAGTAAGGATGATTCGTAATGTATGTAACATATCATCAAATGCACGGCTATAAAGATCCGCGTTTGTGCAAGAATTTAGTTAAGCTCCTCCTAGCGATTGCTTTTTTGTCGATAGCTTCAGGTTTTTGATAAATGAATAATCTGATTTTTATCGGTGCGGGCGATGTTGTTACCACTTTTGTTCAGCGGTATCCTGATTACCAACAGTCTTATCATATAACTATTTTGGGTCGTTCTGAGTTATTGGGTAACTCCCAACAAAGTCTGCAGCGTATTCAATCATTATCCAATTCAATCACTTTTTATTGTTGTTCTACCGATGAGGGCGAGCTGCTAAAGCATTGCAGGGAGCGCTCAAGGCGAGAGGTTACTAAAGAAAACCTTAAAATTACTGAGCACCTGTTGAAGCAGGGATACCTTGGCAAAGGCCCTATCTTTGTGCTGACCAATCCCAGTGAGGTAACCGCCGAGTATATTTATCGCCGGACCCAAAATCCGCATATCTATGCGTTGGGGCTCGATGTGGATCTGGCCCGTTATCGACGTATTATGGCGACCTATAATCTGAAAGATAGCCCCACTGATGAATTATTGGGTCTTCACTACCTGGGACCGGTTCCCAAATTTTATCGCACAGCGGATATGATCGCGCTACGCCACCAGATCGATACACCGGATGAAGTCAGCGTGTTGCATCGATTGAGCGAGCAACTTGAAGATACCATCAGTAGTGAGTTTATCGGTTGTCGACCGCCAGTGCTCAGTGGGGCGCAGGCTATTGACAATACTTTACGGGCTATTGCCGGGCAATCCAGCTGTTTAGTATCAGGGCTTGACGATCATACCAATGCATTTGTCGGAGGCCGCCTGTGTACTCAGGCAATGTCTTTTTCACCTTGTTATCCGGAATCAGTGGCGGAGCAGCATTTTTTTAACAATGCCCTGGCAGGCCACAAAGCATTTATGACCGAGTTGGAGCCAATAAAATGAAACTGTTGATCAGCTCGTTACAGGTGAGTCAATCGGGCTCCAAGGGGCACTTGCACCCGGCAATTGAATTGGCGCTGGAGGCGCAGTGCAGGGGTTGGCAAGTGGCTATGTTGCCGGTGCCTGGTACCTTTGGGCCGCAGGATCAACGGCAATTGGATAGAGCGGGTATCGACTGGATAAAGCCCCCGTTACTGCCGGAGGGCGTGCTTAAATCCCGTAGCAGTTTGGCAGAGCTGACACAAAATTCACAAACCAATCATCTGGCTTATCAATCGTTTCTGATTGATCCATTAAAGTACCAGTTTAATGGCCTGATAGAGCTGTTGACACAATTTAACCCAGATGCCGTACTCTACGATCTGCTGGTCTACGGTGTGCCGTTGGCGGCGCAGGTAGCGGGTATCCCAGCATTTGGCTATTGTGCCGGGCTGAAACTGCTGGCGCAGGATCGTCTGCTACAGTCTTATCGACAGGTGCAAAACAGAATTACTAATTCGATGCAGCAGTTTTTAACGCTCAATGGCCTGACGGCGAATTTCCACTATCTCGAAATGTTATCGGCCTCTGGGAATTATGTTTTTGCTCCTGAAGCTCTGTCATCGCACCCAACCGCTAATTTTCCTTTGACACTAGCGGGGCCCTTGCCTGTGTCGGACAACCGGGGGGATTGTCATACTGATCTGTGTGAGTTGAATAATCAGTTTGAAATAAAGGGGCACCCAGTGGTAGTAAGCTTCGGCAGCGTATTGGACCCCTATGACTATCCGGATATCTGTGAAATTATCTTCACCGTTGCGCAGCGCTACCAACGTCAGATTTTAATCAGCTCCCCGCAATTTGCTCACAATAAAAAACTGTTGCCGAACCATGTTGTGGCGATGGAATATCTTCCTCTGCCGGCATTGTTGCCGCAGACCTCGGTGTTTATTCACCATGGCGGTGCCAACTCTTTTTCTGAGGCGCTTTATTTTGGCGTGCCACAGATTCTAATTCCGTTGACAAATGATCAGCCTATTCAGGGCGAATTACTCAATAATAGTAAGGCTGGATTTTCCATCGCGCCGGCTGATTTCTCCCGGCAATGGTTGGAGCATTGTCTGGCCTGCATTTTTGATCCGACCGATCCGGTTCACAATAATATCGATCGGCTAAAATGGCTTTATCAGCAAGGGGATGGCCCAGCCACGGTACTCAATGATATTACGCTGTGTTTACAGAATGCAGATTCTAAATCCTGTAGTGAGGAGCGCGGAGCATGATAGTGGAGCAAGTGGACCTTATTCATCAGCTTGGCCTCATTGTAGGCACCTCTCGCTGTATAGATTATCGCGAGCAGGGGGCACCGGCAAATATCTACCGGGATGCCCGGGCTATCACCGGTTGTGTAATGCCCGCGGATATTGCGTCTGTTCAGAAGATTATTGAATTTGCCAATCACTATAGTATGCCATTGTACCCGCTATCGCGCGGAAAGAATTATGGGCTGGGTTGTCGCTTGCCAGTTGAGCAGAATAATCTAATTGTGGACTTGAAAGATATCGACCATATCCGTGATTATAACGACGAGGCTGGTACAGTAACGATTGGCGCCGGTGTATCACAAAAGCAGCTTGCCGATTATCTGGTGCATCAAGGTGCCCGTTATAGGCTTAATGTGACCGGCTCCAGTGAAGACTCCTCGGTAGTGGGCAATGCGTTAGAGCGAGGTGTAGCCCACTATGGTTGTCGGGTAAACGAAGTGATAGCTATGCAAGTGATACTGGGCAACGGCGATACGTTGCAGTGTGGTGGACCTGGAGGGCTGGGGGAACCGTCTTGGAACAGTTATGCCTATGCCCTTGGTCCAGATCTGAAAGGTCTGTTTTTC
Organism: Microbulbifer epialgicus; assembly: GCF_041447265.1. Taxonomy (NCBI): domain Bacteria; kingdom Pseudomonadati; phylum Pseudomonadota; class Gammaproteobacteria; order Cellvibrionales; family Microbulbiferaceae; genus Microbulbifer; species Microbulbifer epialgicus. Next base: position 56,055 of record NZ_JBGMEK010000027.1, on the reverse strand, counting down.
CAATCGGCATTTGGTATTGTCGTGGAAATAACACTGAAACTCACGCCGATTGCCGGGCCCGTTCAGGTGGCCAGTATTGAAAAAAAAACGACAGTACCGCTGGCACAATGGGTCGATACTCTTGCAGATCTTCGTTATCGAAATCTTCTTCCGGATAATCTGCATATTGCCAACCCGGCGAGAAGAATGTCGGTGGTTGCCCCACTGATTGCCCGTTATGAACAAAAAGGGATTCAGGATATCAGTCAGTCCGATCTGGACAGGTTTTGTCAATTTAGCGCGACCAGTTCACTGAACCTAGATGCACGTTTGGTTGATAGCTACAAAACTGTTATTACTGAGACCCTAGCCCCAGTGGCCAATGTACATTTTGCTGATGCCGAGTCGATCCGGGCTTCGCGAGATGTGATCACCTGTGCTACCCGGGGGGTATTTGAGCATGCCCAGGGAATACCCAGTGATGATGCGCTATACAGTCTTGGTTATGAGCAGCAACAATTGCTGGATCCAAAAGATCTGTCTGCCTCGAATGTAGGTACGTTTTTTCTTGTGCCGGTAATCCCCTTTACCGGTGCGGATGTCGATACACTGATTACTATTGTCAATCAGCGATTTGAGCCTCAGGGGTTTACACCCTTTATCACCTTTAATTTTATTGAGCATTTTAATCTGGAGGTGGTTATTAACCTTACCTACTCAACTGATGACATGGGGAGGGTAGAACAGGCAAAGTCTGTGATGCTCGATACCTTTGAAGCCTTAAACAGACAGGGTTACCTGCCACAACGCTTAAGTGTGTTTCAATCGCCAGTATTCGGCGGTTATCATCCGCAGTATTTGTCAGCAGTCACAGCGATCAAGCGCCAGTTTGATCCCAATGGAATTATTGCGCCGGGCAAGTATGGACTATAAAAGTGTGATAACTGCCGATGATTTTGCGTTGGATGAAGGTGCGACGGATGGCATCCTTTACTGCCTTGATAAACAACTGATCGATTCAGTTAGTGTTTGTGTCAATGCGTCGCCACGGAAGCAGGAACTGGAAAGTTATATCGCTAAGCTGATTGTTTACCCGGTATCCGTTGGACTGCATATCAACTTGACTGAGGGGGTGGCTCTGAACGCAACAACCCCCCAGACTTCCGACATGAAGCTCTTCGATGCCAGTAGGATCTTCACAATGGGGGAGTCTGTAAGTTATGGTATCTGGAGGCTGGAAATTCTTGCGCAGTTAGAAAAATTCATGCGGCTGTTTCGCAGGCCGCCAGCACATATTGATTGTCATCAACATATTGCTTATTTGATACCTGAAGCATTTTCCGCAATGCTAAGCGTTGCCGTTGAAAAAAACATTGACATTCGCAGTCCACAGCCTTTTATCACTGGGTTAAGGATGGTCGGTTTTAAGCAGAAAGTGCACTGTAGATATCAGGTCAACCTGGGTTTTTGTCCATGGCAGAGATCACGACAGCTGGCCGCTGTCTACAAACGATATGTGGTAAGCCTTAAAACGGCAGACGTGGATATTAATTTTGGCGATTGCGAACATCGCTATGTCAGTTCAAATATACAGTCTTTGGAGTTGGTTTCTCATCCTAGAATTGAGAATAATACTGTTAATCGAGATATACGTTTTCTCGAAAAATTACATACTATGCAGTAGTTTAGGCTTGATCTGACAGTTACCGGTTTTCGAGGCTGCTTTGTCAGATCATATTCAGTTTACGAGTTTTTTCTTTCTGAACCTCTTCCCAGTTTCAACTATTACTATCGAAGTATAGTCGCAACAATGCTTTGATCTATTGGGTGCGATCATTAATAGTGCATAGATTTACATGTTGTGTTGTGGCGCTTCGTTATATCTGCTCAGTTCACTTCAATATTACCTTTATTTGCTTGTGTAAATATTGTATATGGTAAGACAACTGTATCCGCCGCTACTGAGAATACGGCATCGACTGCCACTAGAGGAATATTATTTATCGTTGAACCCCTATTTACTCTTTCACTCGGCTCACTATTTAGTAAGCAGAAACAGTAAGAAGTGCCACTATAAATTCTTGGGATGCTTTCACAATAACTCTTATGTCCTTCATGGCTAATATCTATTTGATTGTTATTAGGGTTCACAGTCTTTACTGTGGCACACGAGACACAAAGGATAGAGGTAGTTGCTAAATAAAGTAGTTTTTTCAAAAATTAGTCCTCAAGTTATTTGATATATAACTTTTATAAAGTGATCATTATTTCGTATGCAAATTTACACCAATAATCCACCTTCTTCCACTAAATGAATTGATTGCGGTTATTTGGTACGGTAGATCATCCGGCAAATAGATCATCATGACTACTACCCCATCCCAACCATACAACTGGCTGCTTGTAATGAGGTTATTTATTATTTTGAGCGATTCACGAAAATAATATTCACTGTGATCGAAAACCCCTAGTGACCCGGTCATAAATAGACCTGTATCTCCCCATAATGTCAAAAATAAATCGAAACCTTTTTATCTATGGAAGGTGGGCAAGATCAGTAGCCTTCATCATGATCAGTTTCATTGTCATGATATAGGAGTAACGCTCGAAGCTTGACTGTTTGGTCGCATTGGCTTCTGATTAATTTTGTTGATATGGGGCAAGATTTGGTGCTGTTAGCAGTTGGTGTATGATTTTTAGTCAGATAGTTACTATTTGTAGCTTTTAAAGTATGATTCGGTTTTAATGCGCTATTAGTGCACAAACTTTATGATGCGAGTACAGATGGGCGATGTGATTCCTTTTAAAAAGAAGACTGCTTGGCAGAAGCACAAGGGCAAAACCTTGTGTCGCGAGGGATTTCACAAATGGAAAGTGGTCACTGAGCGTAAGTTTGATGTAAAGAAGGGGAAATTGGTTACAGAGTACCAATGCGAGCGCTGCGGCAAAACCAAAACTGAATTACATTAATGTAAGCTATTTTTCACTGCTTCTTTAGTGAAAATATCCTGTGACGAGTTACTAAGTGATATTTTGTGAGCGAGCTCTTTTAAAGAATTCAGGTGCAGTTTCGGACTGCACCTGCTTATAGAACAATCTTTAAAGACTGTCTATTTTCTTCCCGGAATTAACGGCGATAATAGCGACCGCGATAGCGATAATAATCCCTACGTTTCCGTTCCCTGTCGTAAAGATATCCGGCTCCAGCACCGATTACGGCACCGGCTGCGGTACCTCCAGGGCGCCCGCCACTGATCAGGGCACCGGTAACGGCCCCGACACCAACCCCAGTGCCTATTCGGCGGTCGGTATCACTCATATTGGCACAGCCTTGGCCACCAAGGCCCATAGCCAATACTGCGGCCAGGCTGAGGTATTTGATCGCTTTGATACGCATAGGTACCCCTGTTACTGATTGCTTGAGGTATAAGGGAACGGCGAATCGCCGAACAATTTCGAGGCCAGTGTAGGGTGCGCTGAAAGCAGCAACAAATATCTAGGCTGGGAGCCCGGTATAGCACAAAATTAGAGTTTCGATGGATTTCACGATGTTTGAAAAGCAACACTTACTGGAGATAGCACAAACCCCCATGCCGTTTGGCAAGTACGCCGGACGAACGCTGATCGACCTTCCCGAGGAGTACTTACTGTGGTTTTCCAAGAAGGGGTTTCCTGAGGGAAAACTTGGGCTATTGATGGCTCTGACTTTGGAAGTCAAAATAGAAGGTTTGCAGGAGCTTATCACGCCCTTGAAGTAAGAGCAGGGGTAGTGCCTCCGGCTTATCGCGGGTACCAGAGGCTCCCCCGGGGTGATAGTCTTGCCTTTGATCACTCCCATGGTAAGACTATTATAGTAATGCCTAGGTGCGCTTCGCGGAGCGAAGCTTAACAACAAGCGGTCCGTAACGGAGGCTGGACTTACCCGGAAATAGGCCCACAGCGGGTGACCACTGGTCTGATTGATTTCAGCGAGGTTACAGCGGGAGTAGAGCCAGTCAACTGAAAGAGGGAGCGGTCGAAATGATTTCGGCCGCTAATTAATTTACGGTACTGAATTAATTTTTTACATTTTATTCAATGCTGTTTCAAAAATCTTAATGGGTGATCACCGCTAGTTTCTCTTTGGGAAATTGATAACTTCACTATTTATGTTATGTTTTTACACAATTTGCTTGTTATTTAGAGAGATCGCAGAAGAAGCGGGTTAAAAAAGAGAGAAGCTGACCCGACCACTGATGTGCCGGATCAAAAAAGGGAACTATGGGCCGAAGTACGGGGAAAAGTTACTGCCCTTGGCGTTGGGAAGCCTGGATTATAGCGGGATGCGAATTACAACTCCGCCCATGGTTTCTCCGAGTTCAAAGTTGTCGCGGGGGCTATCCACGTGATCATTGTGGCAGCTGACACAGGCTGGAGAAACGCCGACATCGGCATAAACAGCGGTGAAATACTCGGTATCACCGAGTTTTTCGCGGCCGTAAAAATTTTTTCCAGGATTGTCGATTACATATTGCAGGCCAACTTTTTCCATTTCGGTACGTGGTTTGTTTTGTTTGTTAACCGGCCACAGAGACAACAAAGCGTAGTTAAAACCGGACTCTCTTTCTGCTACGCGCTCAGCGCCCATACGCATCATTTGCGCAGGCAGTGGCAGTAATTTTTTGTCCTGCCAATGCTCGTCGGCATTCAGGATTTTTTCTTCATTTTGTAAACGGTTAACGACCTCGTTGGTGTAGTTTGCTCGGTCAGCTTCAATTACGGCAAAGATGGCATCCGCCATTCGCTCGGGCGCGATACCCTGATTTTTTTCACAGCCTGTGAGCAGGGCCAGTCCGACGATAAAACAAGCGGCAATACGCATAGTGTTCCCCTCCTATTGGGATTTGGTTTGCTTATTTTTGCTGTTAGAAATTTTCGCAATACGGTCTCGAATCAACTCAAATGTTTTATGTTTTTTTTCAGGTTTATACTTGAAGTTCTGTGAGATCAGCACTTTGTTCGCCATTGCCGCCAGGGAAAATTCCGCTCCATGACAGTTTAGGCAAACGGGCAACATTTTTTCATTGGGGCGGAGATTGTGGTTCTGGTTGTGGTTCACTACCACTTGTTCACCATCAACCTCCCTCGGAAGATGGCAGCTGGCACAGCTGACGCCCTCCTCTGAGTTGGCTTTCCAGGTTTCAAAATGGGGAGACTCTTTATAAGCCAAGCTGTGCTCATCATTGTGACAATTGAGGCATGCTTCCACTGCTGCAAATTTCACATCCACCTCATGAGCACCGTGGCAACTAGTGCAGTTCAACTCACCGGATGCGTCGCTTTGCATAGGAACCCGAGCCAAGTGGGGTGACATGACGCCGACCTGCTCGGTAAAATTTTCAGGAAGCTTGGAGGATAAACGCATGCCGTGTTTCCCCTGGGTAAAGGACTCTTTTTGTTCGCTATGGCAGCTTGCGCACTGCTCTACAATCTCGATGCTGTTAAATTGCATCTGGCCATCAGCGTGACATTTGCTGCAATTTACATCAGCCTGAGCGTGAGCACTTTGCGCCCAGGCTGTAACAATCTCTACAGGAACTTCTGATATTTTTACGTCGGCTTGCTCCACTTTCAGAGGTTGTTTGTCTGGATGTTCTTGCAGCCACAATTGCATTGCCGTACGCGCTGGTAGCTTGGGCTCTTCAAGGAGATCAGGTTGCCCAACATGGGCAACAAGGAAGTCCTCGTACAGAGTGCCATTGTCATGGTAGTTATGGCAGCCGGCACTGGCGCAGGTTTCGAAGCCCATTCCTTTATGGCTACTGCGTTCCTCGGCGATATCGCTGTGACAGTGAAAGCAGAAGTCCCCAGCCAGGCTTACGCCCATTTCCCGAGTGACCTCCTGTTTGTGCTCTGTGTGACAACTGACGCACTGGCGTGCGTCCAGAGTCTCCAGTAGTTGTGCATTTCTTGGGTCGAGAAACTTCTTTCGCGGATGGGAGTCGTCAGCGAGTTCCAGCTCCTCCGCGTGACAATTCAGACAGGACTGTTGTATAGCCTTTTCGCCAGCAAAGCCGTCAGCATGACATGAAGTGCAGGCGAGCTCTATTTGGTGGTGGCCATGGGTGGACTCCCCGGAAATGAAAAAGGATTTATCGGCAATTGTCAGGTTGTACGCGGCCAACGAACCCACTACCAAAGTCAGCAGCAAGCCGTAATGCCAGAATTTGAATTGATAAGATTTCATTTAGAAGTAATAAACAGCAAGAATATGATAGGCGAGGAGAACCGGCAGTGCCCAAAGCAGGGCGTAGTGAACACGAGACCACCATTTGCGGTGTTCTCGCAGCCTGAGATCTGTCCAGTGGTGATTGCGTGCCATAAATACACCGACAAGCGAACCAGTTGCTGTTACACCGAGGAATACCAGCATCAGTGCGAGATTGAGATTTTGCCCAAGTCGAAAACCGGTGTGTACTGCCAGGGTGGCGAGGGCAACCACTCCGATCAGGCTGTGTACATAGCGCCAGTGGTCCATATGACCTATGGTCAGTTTTTTCCAGCGTTTGCGTGCACTGAGGGCAGCGGTAAACAAACACAGCACTAAAATGGTGTAGCCAGTGACCTGCTTCCAGAAATTGTCATACCACAGTTTTTCCCAAAGGAGGCCGGTTTGTACTGTGTCAGATACCTGCAAAGGGGGAATCAATACAGCCAGGGCAATAATAAGTAATGATAGTACCGAGGTGATTAATATGCTTTTGGCATGTCGCATTACCAGATTGGGAGCGGGGGTATCCAGCAGCTCTGCCATTAAGGGGCGACAGCTCCCGCATACCGACCCTGCGGCTGTTGTCTTCTGCAGTTCACTCAGGGTGCGTTTTCCATCCGAGATAGCTTTGCAGAGATCGCCCTTGCTGACCGAGTTACATTGGCATACTAAATAGTTATCGGGAAAATCCTTGATGCTATTGCCACCCTGTTTGCCAAAAAGGCAACCTTCATCTTCGAAGAGCTGTAGTGCACGCAGGCTAATCCTTTCTTCCTGTGCCACCGCCATTCGCAGATTACTAGCTTCATCCCAGCTGCCTATATAAACTGCCCCTAAAATTCGCCCTCCCTGGACGAGCAAGCGTCGATAATTTCCTTTAAATCGGTTGCGGTAAACGTAGGACTGGAAACCTTCTTGTTGAAGGTTGTCTGAGGCAACATCGCCAATAATTGCGCAGGGAATGTGGGCAATCTTGAGCTGGATATCGCTATAACTGCCAGAATAGGGGTGTTGTAATAATGCACCACCATGACTGCGGCGAATGTGAGAGCAGCAGCTCTCCGCTTGCTCGTAACCGGGGCGCACCAGCTGGTAAACCTTGTGGTCATACTCGGCGCATTCCCCGATGGCATAAATATCCGGGTCTGAGGTCTGCATCCACTCGTTGACAACAATACCAAGCTCAGTTTCAAGTCCACTTTGTTGAGCGAGAGTGATCTCAGGTTGAATGCCAGTGCAGAGCACTATGGCATCGACGTCCAACTTTTCACCATTACAAAAAAGAACAGTACTTTTCTCACCCTTCTGTTCAATTGATCTCAAGCCGTTGCCAACTTTCAGTTGCACGCCGAGTGCAGAAAGAGAGTTTCCCAGAAACTCCTCGCCCTCCTCGCCAAGCAAGCCGCCGAGTAATTTGCCTCGCGACTGCAGGGTGACAGTATTTTTCGGTGTTTTTAATGCAGTTGCAGCTTCGAGTCCGAGAGCGCCGGCCCCAATGACGCAAATGTCGGCGTCGCGTTCTCGCAAGGAGATCAAGTCATTGGTGTTGCGCAGGCTGCGAAAAGGGTAAACGCTGGGTAAGTCTGCTCCGGGAATTTGGGGAATAGTTGGATTGGAGCCGGTAGCCAGAATCAGCTTGGTATAAGGCTGTATGTTTCCTGCCGCATCGGTTACTGTATTTTTTGCGCGGTCAATGGCGACGATTTTACGGTCGATATATTCGGCGAGTCGATGATCACTTTTACCGAGGATAGGATTCTCAAGCTCCTTCCTGTCTACATGACGGGAGAGGTACTGGGAAAGTTTTACCCGGTTATACGGTGATTCTATTTCGGCTCCATAGATAACAATTTGAGCTTCGTCACAGAATTCTAGGAGTTTTTGTGCGCAACGAACACCAACAGGTCCAGTACCCACAATCACATATATTGGATAGCTGTTGTCACTGGTGTGGGTGCTATCTGGTGAATATTGTTGAACAGCTGAACTTTCTAGTTCAGTCATATTTCCCCCAAGTACTTCGGTATTCACTGCTGGCCTATTTGTCATTCTTGTTTTCAAGCCATAAAGCTACCAGAACTTCCTAGACCAATATCTCATCGCAAGTAAATATTTTTAAATTCTAATTCCTCTATGTTTAAACAAAATTAAATAAACGTCTAGTGTTGAATAAGATTGACGATAGAGAATAGGAAGTTTAGGGAGGTCAGGGTGGAAAGTTTTAATTACATATTGTAAGTGCGCACTTTTTTGACGCTTTGCAAAGTTGTAGAGTACTCTGGATTTCTTTCTAGTGGATTTATTTCGAAAATCTGTTTTGTGGCCGACATTGTACTGGGAATTAGTTTCGGGAAAACTTGGATAGAAAGGCGGCGGTATTCGCTGGGAAGAGTTGAAAAAGTGCGCCCCGTCCTTGTGGGCCTTAGGTGCTTAATGAGTTGTTGTTTACTTAATGGATTGCACCTGGTTCCTGCAGAGCTGGGATTGCAGCGAGCTACACTCTGATTAAATAGAGGCTTTTCAAGAGGGTTGGTAGAGAACGTAGAGTTCCTTTTCTTCCAGTGCGGTGCGACGTGTCAACGCTTCGCCAATTTTTTGGTAATCCATTTTAAAGTTGCCAATCATTTCCGGAGTGAAGGCTTCATGGTTGTAGTGCTTGCAAAATTGCACCACAGCATTGGCGATTTCGTTCATGTCAGCGCGAAAGTCTTTAACTACTTGAAGGGTATGTGCGTCGCCGGCCAGTGTTTGTTCAAGGTAGACGTAAAAGCGTACATTTTCCTTGATCAAATGTGTCTGGAAAGCGGATTTAAACTGGCTTAGTAGTTGTGAGAGTTGGCGATAATCATGTTTTTCGAAGCCCTCAGACCACATCCTCTGAAAAATACTGATCAGCTGGCGGTGGTCATCTTCCAAAGCCTTGATCAAGGTTGGGTCGTAAGAGATTGTACGTGCTCCTTTGGCACCGGAATAAGTGCTGTGGGTGTATTTTTCTTCTAGGTTAGCAGTCTCTGCTGACTTGCTACTTCGGAACAAACCGGAGATAAAGCTAAGCATGTGCTGTGCCCTTAATAGGTTTAGGTTTTGTATTTGTACGAGTAAGGAATTCCGCGGAAGGGAGGCAACTACCAAGTGGGGTTGCAGTATTACTTCCCTCTAGCCCGGGGAGCGGCGGATTCTACATTGGATGACAGTCCCATTACTGCCTGATAAAGGAGATGATTCGCTCAAAACTCTCAAGGTGAGACTTGTGTCACACTTGCAGGCGGCGTTGCTATTGCGTTATTAAAAGGCTGTTGAATTATTGGAGGCAATAAAAAACCCGGCAAGGCCGGGTTTTTTATTTGAGGCTAAATTAGCGCTGCTCAAGAGGCGGATAGTCGCGCTGCGTATAGCCGGTGTATAGCTGGCGCGGGCGGCCAATTTTGTACGGGTTGGAAATCATTTCATTCCAGTGGGCAATCCAGCCGGCGGTGCGGCCGGTGGCAAAGATCACGGTAAACATATCGGTGGGAATGCCGATAGCTTTCATGATGATGCCGGAGTAAAAGTCCACGTTCGGATAGAGTTTCTTCTCTACAAAATAGTCGTCCTCAAGGGCGATCTTCTCGAGCTTTTTGGCGATTTTCAGTAGAGGGTCATTCTCGGCACCCATGGCACCCAGTACTTCGTCGCAAATGCCCTGCATGACCCGGGAGCGGGGGTCAAAGTTCTTGTACACGCGGTGACCGAAGCCCATCAGGCGGAAGGGGTCATTCTTGTCTTTGGCGCGTTTCACGAATTCATCAATGCGGCTCTCGTCGCCGATCTCCTGCAGCATGTTCAGTACGGCTTCGTTGGCACCGCCGTGTGCTGGTCCCCACAGCGCGGCAATACCAGAGGAGATGCAAGCAAAGGGGTTGGCACCAGAGGAGCCAGCCAAGCGCACGGTAGAGGTGGAAGCGTTCTGCTCGTGATCTGCGTGCAGTAGGAAGATGATGTCCATTGCCTTGGCGACAATTGGGTCTATCTTACTGGTCTCGCAGGGGTTGCCAAACATCATGTGCAGGAAGTTTTCGGAGTAGCTGCGGCTATTATCCGGATACATGAAGGGCATGCCCTGAGAGTGCTTGTAGCACATGGCGGCAAGAGTTGGCATTTTGGCGATCAGGCGGTGTGCGGAAATCTCACGGTGCTGTGGATTATTGATATCCAGGGAATCGTGGTAGAAGGAGGCGAGGGCGCCTACTACGCCACACATCATGGCCATCGGGTGGGCGTCGTAGCGGAAGCCTTTAAAGAAGCTCACCAGGTGCTCATGCACCATAGTGTGAGACATGATGGTGTCTACGTACTGCTTCTTCTGCTCGGCATTTGGCAGTTCGCCATTCATCAGCAGGTAGCAGGTTTCCAGGTAGTCGGACTTTTCTGCCAGCTGTTCGATGGGGTAGCCGCGGTGCAGCAGCTGGCCCTTGTTACCATCGATAAAGGTGATCTTGGATTCGCAAGAGGCGGTGGATACGAAGCCCGGGTCGTAGGTGAATAAGCCTTTGCCGGTCAGGTTGCCGACATCGACAACATCGGGGCCGAGGGTGCCGGAGCGAACGGGCATCTCAATAGTGCCGTCGATACCATCGACAGTGAGTTGCGCTTTTTTATCGGACATTGCGGACTCCTAAAACTGTTCTTATGGCGGCCTTTTCCTAGTATTTTCGGGTGCTGGCGGCCTTTTAAGCGGGCCAAACTTAAGTGCCGGGCCTCAAATTGTCAAACCAAAAGGAGTGGACGATCAGTCTGTAGTCAACAGGATATCTGGCGACAGGGCGGACCTGTAGAGCTTTTGCCTGACCTGAGGCGTGAAAATCTGTCGAAATCCCGCTGCGCAAATTGACATGTCTTGAGTACCTTCAAAGTTGGCAGTTTCCCAGGCGTTCGTTGTGTTTTGACTATCGAATGCCTATAATCCGCGCGGCTTGCGCCATGGTACGGCTACTTTGTACAAGGCTTAATCAGGTCGAGTGCAAAGTAATCAGCAAGCAGCTCGCCCCTCCATTGAAAAGCTAACGGGCGCCCGGTCGTTCAGGGCAACAAGGTGTTTTTCCTGTGAACAAAAACAGACCTGTCAATTTAGACATTTCCACTATTCAGCTTCCCGCTGCCGCTTTGGTTTCTATTTTGCATCGTATTTCCGGCGTTGTGCTCTTCGCCGTTGTAGCGCTTCTGCTCTGCATGCTCGATGCCAGCCTGAAATCCGAGCAGGGCTTCGCCGATGTCGCGGCAGCATTTAATAGCATCCCCGCCAAGCTCATCCTATGGGCTTCCCTGGCAGCCCTCATCTACCACCTAATAGCGGGTGTTCGCCACCTGTTTATGGATATCGGTGTAGGTGAAAGTCTCGAAGGTGGTCGCCGCGGTGCCATTATAGTGCTGGTGGTAAGTGTAATCCTTATTCTTTTAGCGGGAGTATGGTTGTGGTAAGAACAGTAACTAGCTTTGGCCGTAGCGGCACTTTCGACTGGCTCTACCAGCGAGTTACCGCAGTTATACTGCTCGCTTATGCTCTCTTTATAGTGGGCTTTATCTTTTTTACCAAAGACTTTGGCTACCAGGCCTGGTCTGAGTTGTTCGCCCAGCGCTGGATGCGTGTCTTCAGTCTGGTTGCCCTGTTGTCCACCATTATTCACGCCTGGATTGGCCTCTGGTCCGTGGTTACCGATTACATCACCAATCGGGTGATGGGCGGTAAAGCCACTGTTCTGCGCTTGTTCGTAGAGGTGGTGCTGGCTGCGGTTGCCGTGCTGTACACGGTGTGGGGCATTGAAATTCTTTGGGGTGTATAACTAATGGCGAACATGCGTACTATTTCTTTTGACGGGATTGTAATTGGCGGTGGCGGCGCTGGTATGCGCGCTGCTCTGCAGATGGCCCAGTCAGGTTACAAGACTGCGGTAATTACCAAGGTATTCCCGACCCGTTCACACACAGTATCCGCCCAGGGTGGCATCACCTGTGCGATCGCCAGCTCTGACCCCAATGACGATTGGCGCTGGCATATGTATGACACCGTCAAGGGTTCCGACTATATCGGCGACCAGGACGCGATTGAGTATATGTGTTCCGTAGGCCCGGAAGCCGTGTTCGAACTGGAACATATGGGCTTGCCGTTTTCCCGTACTGAAGAAGGCCGTATTTACCAGCGTCCTTTTGGTGGCCAGTCCAAGGACTTCGGCCGCGGTGGCCAGGCTGCCCGTACCTGTGCTGCTGCTGACCGTACGGGCCACGCACTGCTGCACACCCTGTACCAGAACAACGTCAAGCATAAAACCGAGTTCTTGAACGAATGGTTCGCGATTGACCTGGTGAAGAACCAGGACGGTGCCGTTGTTGGCGTGATCGCCATGTGCATCGAAGATGGCGAAGTGGTATTTATCAAATCCAAGGCGACTGTATTCGCTACTGGTGGCGCAGGTCGTATCTTCGCCTCTACCACCAATGCGCACATCAACACCGGTGACGGTGTGGGTATGGCCCTGCGTGCGGGAATGCCCGTGCAGGATATCGAGATGTGGCAGTTCCATCCCACCGGTATTTATGGTGCCGGCGTACTCGTGACTGAAGGCTGTCGCGGTGAGGGTGGCTACCTGATCAACAAAGATGGCGAGCGTTTTATGGAGCGCTATGCCCCCAACGCCAAAGACCTCGCTTCTCGGGACGTTGTAGCCCGCTCCATGGTCCTCGAAATCCTCGATGGCCGTGGCTGTGGCCCGGAAGGCGATCATGTATTCCTGAAGCTGGACCACCTGGGTGAAGAACTGCTCAACAGCCGTCTACCCGGTATCTGTGAGCTGTCCAAGACCTTTGCCCACGTCGATCCCGTTAAAGCGCCGATCCCAGTAGTGCCGACCTGTCACTACATGATGGGTGGTATCCCGACCAATGTTCACGGCCAGGCCCTGACCCAGGACGCTGCCGGCAACGATCAGATCATCGACGGTTTCTACGCCTGTGGTGAGGTTGCCTGTGTATCTGTACACGGTGCTAACCGCCTGGGCGGCAACTCACTGCTGGACCTGGTGGTATTCGGCCGCGCTTCCGGCCTGTTTATCGAGAAGGCTCTGCGCGAAGGCATTGATCACCGCGAAGCTTCTGAGTCCGATATCGAAGCGGCTATGGCGCGCTTGAACCGCCTGGAAAGCAACGAGACCGGCGAGAAAGCTGCCGACCTGCGCAAAGAACTGCAGGGTGTGATGCAGAATCACTTTGGCGTATTCCGTCGTGGTGACTACATGGCGGACGGCGTTAAGAAGCTCGCTGATCTGCGCGAGCGTATCGAGAACGTACGCCTGGACGACAGAAGCCGCGCGTTTAACACTGCCCGTGTTGAAGCTCTGGAACTGCAAAACCTGCTGGAAGTTGCCGAGGCCACCGCAATTGCCGCGGAGACACGCACTGAGAGCCGCGGTGCCCACGCCCGTGAAGATTTCCAGGAGCGCGATGATGAAAACTGGCTGTGTCATTCCATGTACTTCCCGACGGAAAAACGACTCGGCAAGCGTGCGGTAAACTTCGCACCGAACACCATGGAAGCCTTTGAACCGAAAGCTCGGACTTACTGATTCGGGAGCGGAATAGAGTATGTTGAAAGTAAGCATTTACCGTTACAACCCGGAAGCCGATAAAGCGCCGTATATGCAGGATTACCAGCTCGACACCAAGGGCAAAGACCTGATGGTGCTGGACGTACTGGAACTGCTAAAGGCCGAGGACCCGACCTTGTCCTTCCGCCGCTCTTGCCGCGAAGGTGTGTGCGGTTCCGACGGCATGAATATCTCTGGTCGTAACGGCCTGGCGTGCACTACGCCACTGTCTGAAGCTGCACCCAAAGGTAAGCTGGTGCTGCGTCCGCTGCCCGGCCTGCCGGTGGTCCGCGACCTGGTTGTGGATATGGAGCAGTTCTACGAGCAGTACAAGAAAATCGAACCGTACCTGCAGAATGATGCTCCGGCTCCGGCCATCGAGCGTCTGCAGTCCCCGGAAGACCGCGAGAAGCTCGACGGCCTATACGAGTGTATTCTGTGCGCCTGCTGTTCCACTGCTTGCCCGTCCTTCTGGTGGAATCCGGACAAGTTTATCGGTCCGGCTGGTTTGCTGCAGGCCTACCGCTTCCTGGCGGACAGCCGCGACATGGCTACTGACGAGCGTCTCTCCAACCTGGACGACCCCTTTAGTGTGTTCCGTTGCCACGGTATCCAAAACTGTGTGAATGTGTGTCCGAAGGGGTTGAACCCGACGCGTGCCATTGGCCATATTCGCAATATGCTGCTGACCCGTGCGGTATAGAGGATATCCGGGTCACCAATCGACCCGTTAGAGCTCGTCGATAGTGGGCTCGGTGCCAGGTAAGGCGCTTATCTAATGACAAAGCCGGTGAAAACCGGCACTTAATTGAAAAGGGGAGGTGGCTTTATGCGCCTCCCCTTTTGTGAGTGATAGGAAAGCGCAGTGGCTTAGGCAAATAGAAGCCCACTGCAATCGAGGTAGGCATCAACATGCACGAAAGTACCATGGAGCAGCTGTGGCGTAGCTCCCATATCTCCGGGGGCAATGCCGCCTACGTGGAGGAGCTTTACGAGACCTATCTGCACGACCCCAACGGTGTACCGGAGGAGTGGCACAATTACTTTGACAGTCTTCCCCGTGTTGGTGGTAGCAGCGACGTTTCCCACGCCGCAGTGCGCCAGCATTTCGAACTGCTCAGCAAGCACCGCGCCCGCCCTGTAGTGGCACCTGGCTCCGGCTCCGTCAATATCGAGCACGAGCGTAAGCAGATCAAAGTTCTGCAGCTGATCGAATCCTACCGCCACCGCGGCCACAAGAAAGCGACCCTCGATCCCCTGGGTCTGATGGCCCGCGAGCAGGTACCCGACCTGCAACTGAGCTACCACGGCCTCACCGAAGGTGATTTTGACACCACCTTCAATACCGGCAGCCTGTTCCTCGGTAAAGAAGAAGCGACTCTGCGTGAAATCGTAGAGGGCCTGGAGCGGACTTATTGTGGCAATCTGGGTGCGGAGATCATGCATCTCTCCAACCTGGAAGAGCAGCAGTGGTTCCAGCAGCGCCTGGAGCGCAGCCAGTCCAAGGCTAATTTCGGCACCGATATCCAAATTGAAATTCTGCAGCGCCTCTCTGCCGCAGAAGGCCTGGAGCGCCACCTGGACTCTAAATACCCCGGCACCAAACGCTTTGGTGTGGAAGGTGGTGAGAGCCTGATCCCGATGATGGATGCATTGATCCGTCGCTCCGGTACCTATGGGGTGAAGGAGATTGTGATCGGCATGGCCCACCGCGGCCGCCTGAATACCCTGGTGAATATCCTCGGCAAGAACCCTGCGGATCTGTTCCAGGAGTTCGAAGGTAAGAAAACCCTCGATACCTCTGGTGATGTGAAATATCACCAGGGTTTCTCCTCCAACGTAATGACCCCCGGTGGTGAAGTTCACCTGGCCCTTGCCTTTAACCCATCGCATCTGGAAATCAGTGCGCCTGTGGTGGTTGGCTCTGTGCGCGCCCGTCAGGACCGCCGCAAAGATGCTGCTGGTGAGAAGGTAATGCCGATCAATATCCACGGCGACGCGGCTTTTGCCGGCCAGGGTGTTGTGCAGGAAACCCTGCAGATGTCCCAGACCCGCGGTTACTACACCGGTGGTACTGTGCACATCGTACTGAACAACCAGGTGGGCTTTACCACCAGCAAGCGCGAAGATGCCCGCTCCACTGAGTACTCCACCGATCCCGCCAAAATGATCGATGCACCGGTGCTGCACGTGAACGGCGACGATCCGGAAATGGTCGTACTAGCGGCTCTGCTGGCTGTCGATTACCGTTACGAATTCAAGAAAGACATCGTTATCGATCTGGTCTGCTACCGCCGTCGTGGCCACAACGAGACCGATGACCCCTCTGGTACCCAGCCGCTGATGTACCAGACCATCCGCAAGCACAAGACTACCCGCACGCTCTACTCCGAGAAGTTGGTGGAAGAGGGCATCCTGGACAAGGCTGCCGCAGACAAGCTGGCCAACGACTACCGCGACAAACTGGATGCGGGTGAGGATGTGGCTACCGGTTTGGTGAAACAGCCGGACTCCTCCATGTTTGTGGACTGGAGCCCCTACCTGGGCCACGACTGGCAGGTGCCAGCGGACACCGGTTTCGCAATGCCGAAACTTCAGGGCGTGGCCAATCGCATGACCACGGTGCCCGATGGCATTGTGATGCAGCGCCAGGTTTCCAAAATTTATGACGACCGCCGTAAAATGGCCGGTGGCGCCCTGCCACTGAACTGGGGTATGGCGGAAACCCTGGCCTATGGCACCTTGCTGGAAGAGGGCTTTATGGTCCGTTTCACCGGTGAGGACGTGGGTCGCGGAACCTTCTCCCACCGCCATGCGGTAATTCATAGCCAGAAAGACGGCCAGAGCTATGTGCCTTTGCAGCATATGTTCGAAGACCAGCCGCCTTTCTATATGTACGACTCCCTGCTGTCTGAGGAGGCGGTACTGGCATTCGAATACGGCTATGCCACTACCACGCCAAAATCCCTGGTGGTGTGGGAAGCCCAGTTCGGTGACTTCGCCAACGGCGCCCAGGTAGTGATCGACCAGTTCATTACTTCTGGTGAGCACAAATGGGGTCGTATGTGCGGCCTGGTATTGATGTTGCCACACGGTTATGAAGGCCAGGGCCCGGAGCACTCCTCCGCGCGTCTCGAGCGCTTTATGCAGCTGTGCGCAGAGCACAATATCCAGGTGTGTAACGCCACTACCCCGGCACAAATCTTCCACTTGCTGCGTCGCCAGGCGGTGCGCCCGATGCGCCGCCCGCTGGTGATTATGAGCCCGAAATGGATTCTGCGTCACAAGCTGGCCACCTCCAGCCTGGAAGAGTTGGCCGAAGGGCGTTTCCAAAATGTGATTCAGGACCAGGGTGTGGACCCGGCCAAGGTCAAACGCCTGATCCTGTGTTCCGGCAAGGTGTACTACCACCTGCTGGAAGCGCGCATGGAGCGCGAACAGGAAGATGTGGCGTTCGTACGTATCGAGCAGCTGTACCCCTTCCCAGACGAGGAATTCGTGGGCGCGGTATCCGCATTCAAGAAAATTAAGAGTGTCGCTTGGTGCCAGGAAGAGCCTATGAACCAGGGCGCCTGGTACCACAGTCAGCATCATCTGCGGCGCCTGCTGGCGGAAACGCATCCGAAGCTGGACCTGGAATACGTGGGCCGTGCCCCATCGGCGGCACCTGCGGCGGGCTACATGTCCACCCATTTGGAAGAACAGAATAAGTTCATCAACGAGGCGCTGACCGTCAAGTAACGGGCGGCAGTATTTAAAGCAGAGACAATCTCAGGAAACAGGAAAAATGACGATCGAGATTAAAGCGCCAACTTTCCCGGAATCCGTTCAGGACGGTACTGTCGCCACCTGGCATAAAAAACCCGGTGAAGCCGTATCCCGCGATGAACTGATCGTGGATATTGAGACCGACAAAGTGGTACTGGAAGTGGTTGCGCCGGCAGACGGCGCCCTTTCCGAGATCATTAAGGACGAGGGCGATACCGTTCTCTCCAATGAAGTGATTGCCAAATTTGAGCCGGGTGCCGGCGCCGCTGCCGCTCCGGCGGAAGAAAAGGCTGCGGCACCTGCCACTGAAGCTGCAGCGCCTGCAGCTGGCGAGAAAATCGCCATGCCCTCCGCCAAGAAAATGGCGGCGGAGAAGGGCGTTGACTTGGCTGGTGTGGAAGGCACTGGCAAAGGCGGCCGCGTTCTCAAAGAAGACGTAATGAAAGCGGGTACTGCGCCTGCCGCCACTGGTGCACCTGCTGCCGCCGCTGAAGTGGCTGCGACCCCGGGTGAGCGCGTAGAGAAACGTGTGCCAATGACCCGCATGCGCAAGCGTATCGCTGAGCGCCTGCTGGACGCTTCCCAGTCCACCGCCATGCTCACCACCTTTAACGAGGTGAATATGAAGCCGGTCATGGATCTGCGCAAGAACTACAAAGACCTGTTCGAGAAGACCCACAACGGCACTCGCCTGGGCTTTATGGGCTTCTTCGTAAAGGCTGCGGTAGAAGCACTGAAGCGCTACCCGGCGGTAAACGCCTCTATCGATGGCAACGATATCGTTTATCACGGTTACCAGGACATCGGTGTAGCAGTTTCCTCGCCGAAAGGCCTGGTTGTTCCGATTCTGCGCAATGCCGAAAATATGGGCCTGGCGGATATGGAAAATAATATCCGCGACTTGGGCGTGCGCGCTCGCGATGGCAAGCTGTCTATTGAAGAGATGACCGGCGGCACCTTTACCATCACCAACGGTGGTGTATTCGGTTCCCTGCTGTCCACCCCGATCCTGAACCCGCCGCAAACTGCAATCCTGGGTATGCACAAGATCCAGGAGCGCCCAATGGCGGTAGATGGCAAGGTGGAAATCCTGCCGATGATGTACCTGGCGCTGTCCTATGACCACCGCCTGATCGACGGTAAAGAAGCGGTTGGCTTCCTGGTGGCGATCAAGGAAATGATCGAAGATCCAGCGCGTATCTTGCTCGAAGTTTAAAAAATAAGTTCTGGGGCCTATGGGGCCCCCTCGATCACACTGCATTAGAAATATCTGGAACTGATCATGTCGGAAAAATTTGACGTAATCGTAATCGGCTCTGGTCCTGGTGGTTATGTCGCTGCCATCCGTGCCGCTCAGCTGGGCCTGAAGACTGCTTGTATTGAAAAGTGGAAAAACAAAGAAGGTAAATACGTAAACGGCGGTACCTGCCTGAACGTAGGTTGTATTCCCTCCAAGGCACTGCTGGACAGCTCCTGGAAGTACCATGAGGCCAAAGACGCTCTCGACGTGCACGGCATTGAAGTCGGCAAGGTCAAGATGGATGTGAGCAAGATGATCGAGCGTAAAGGCGAGATCGTCAAAAAGCTGACCGGCGGTGTGGCCGGCTTGTTCACGGCCAATAAGGTGACCTCCATTTTCGGCACTGGCAAATTGCTGGCCAATAAGAAAGTGGAAGTGACCGATGACGAAGGTAAAACCACCGTCTACGAAGCCGAAAACGTAATCCTGGCTTCCGGTTCTGTACCGGTAAATATTCCGCCCGCTCCGGTAGACAACAAAATTATTGTCGACTCAACCGGCGCCCTGGAATTCACTGAAACCCCTAAGCGTTTGGGCGTTATCGGTGCCGGCGTTATCGGTTTGGAGCTGGGCTCTGTATGGAACCGCCTGGGCTCTGAAGTGGTTGTTCTGGAAGCTATGGATAAATTCCTGGCGATCATGGACCAACAGGTAGCCAAAGAATCCCAGAAGATCCTCAAGAAGCAGGGCCTGGATATCCGTCTTTCCTGCCGTGTAACCGGTTCCGAAGTGAAGGGCGAAGAAGTGGTCGTTACTTACCAGGATAAAGATGGTAAGGAGCATCAAGAAACCTTCGACAAACTGATCGTCTGCGTTGGTCGCCGCCCCTACACCGAAGGCCTGCTGGCCGAAGATGCCGGGGTGAAAATGGACGAGCGCGGATTTATCTACGTTAACGACCTGTGCATGACTTCTGCACCGGGCGTATGGGCGATCGGCGACGTAGTGCGTGGCCCAATGCTGGCACACAAGGCCTCTGAAGAAGGCGTTGTGGTTGCCGAGCGCATCGCCGGTCAGAAGCCGATGATGAACTACGACGTGATTCCCAATGTGATCTACACCCATCCGGAAATCGCTGCGGTTGGCCGCACTGAAGAACAAGTGAAGGCCGATGGCGAGCCCTACAACGTAGGCAGCTTCCCGTTTGCGATCAACGGTCGCGCCATGGCCGCTAACGATACCCAGGGCTTTGTGAAAATCATCGCCCACGCGGAAACTGATCGGGTACTGGGTGCCCATATTGTTGGCCCATCTGCCGCAGACCTAGTTCAGCAAGTGGCGATTGCAATGGAATTCGGCTCCAGTGCTGAAGATATCGGTATGACGGTATTTGCACACCCGACTCTGTCCGAGACTGTAAAAGAAGCAGCGCTGGGCGTGAACGGCCATGCGATTCATACCGTAAATCGCAAGAAGCGTAAGTAAGAAGTTTTTTCGATTTCGGGGCACTAATTATTAATTAATTAGCGCCCCGGTTTCATTTGCGGAATTCAAAATTTGCAACGACGGAAATTTTGAGTTTTGTCTTTCAGCTGCAGAGAAATCTGCAATTAGTAAACACATTTTTATATGTGAATTGGTATTGACTATGAACTTGCATGAGTATCAGGGCAAACAACTGTTTGCGGCATACGGATTGCCGGTTTCCAAAGGCATTGCAGCGGAAACCCCGGCAGCGGCAGTAGCAGCGGCTGACGAAATTGGCGGTGATAAGTGGGTAGTAAAGGCCCAGGTACACGCTGGTGGCCGCGGTAAGGCTGGTGGTGTAAAGCTGGTAGATTCCAAGGCAGAAATTGAAGAGTTTGCCAGGAAGTGGCTGGGCGAGCGTCTGGTAACTTATCAAACAGACGAAAATGGCCAGCCGGTTTCCCGTATCCTGGTTGAAAGCTGCACCGACATCGATCAAGAGCTGTACCTCGGCGCTGTTGTTGACCGCTCCACCCGTCGTATCGTTTTCATGGCCTCCACCGAAGGCGGTGTTGAGATCGAGAAAGTAGCGGAAGAGACTCCGGAAAAAATCCTCAAGGCCACTATCGATCCGCTGGTAGGCGCTCAGCCTTATCAGGCGCGCGAGCTGGCTTTCAAACTGGGCCTGAACCCGACTCAGGTTAAGCAGTTCACCAAGATCTTCCTAGGCCTGGCAAAAATGTTCCAGGAAAAAGATCTGGCCCTGCTGGAAATCAACCCGCTGGTAATCACCACTGAAGGTAACCTGCACTGCCTGGACGCCAAAGTGGTTATCGACAGCAACGCACTGTATCGCCACGCTGACTTGCGCGAAATGCACGATCCTTCCCAGGAAGATCCCCGCGAAGCGCATGCTGCCAAGTATGATCTGAACTACGTAGCCCTCGATGGCAACATCGGCTGCATGGTAAACGGCGCTGGCTTGGCCATGGGTACCATGGACATCGTAAACCTGCATGGCGGCAAGCCGGCTAACTTCCTGGACGTTGGCGGCGGCGCTACTAAAGAGCGCGTTGTAGAAGCGTTTAAGATCATCCTGTCTGACGAAAACGTAAAAGCCGTACTGATCAATATCTTCGGCGGTATCGTTCGCTGTGACATGATCGCCGAAGGCGTTGTGGGCGCGGTGAAAGAGGTCGGTGTACAGGTACCGGTTGTTGTGCGTCTGGAAGGTAACAACGCAGATCTGGGCGCCAAGGTTCTGAGCGACAGTGGCCTGAACATTATCGCGGCTACCAGCCTGACCGATGCGGCTCAGCAAGTGGTTAAAGCTGCGGAGGGTAAATAATCATGTCAGTATTGATTAACAAAGACACTAAAGTAATCTGTCAGGGCTTCACTGGCTCCCAGGGTACTTTCCACTCCGAGCAAGCGATTGCTTACGGCACCAAGATGGTTGGTGGTGTAACTCCGGGTAAAGGCGGCCAGACTCACCTGGGCCTGCCGGTATTTAACACCGTGAAAGAAGCGGTAGAAGCGACCGGTGCTGAAGCTTCCGTAATTTACGTACCTGCGCCTTTCTGTAAGGACTCCATCCTGGAAGCGGCCAACGCTGGTATCAAACTGATCGTTTGTATCACCGAAGGTATCCCGACCCTGGATATGCTAGACGCTAAAGTGAAGTGCGACGAACTGGGCGTACGCCTGATCGGCCCGAACTGCCCGGGTGTTATCACTCCGGGTGAGTGCAAGATCGGTATTATGCCGGGTCATATCCATAAGCCGGGCAAAGTGGGCATCGTTTCCCGTTCCGGTACCCTGACCTATGAAGCGGTTAAGCAAACTACCGACTACGGCTTTGGCCAGTCCACCTGTGTGGGCATCGGTGGCGACCCCATCCCGGGCTCCAACTTCATCGATATTCTGGAAATGTTCCAGAACGATCCGCAAACCGAAGCGATCGTTATGATCGGTGAGATCGGCGGTACTGCTGAAGAAGAAGCGGCTGCTTACATCAAGGAAAATGTTACCAAGCCGGTAGTTTCCTACATCGCTGGTGTAACGGCTCCTCCCGGCAAGCGTATGGGTCACGCGGGTGCGATCATCTCCGGTGGTAAAGGCACCGCTGACGAGAAATTCGCTGCTCTGGAAGACGCTGGTGTTAAAACCGTGCGCTCCCTGGCTCAGATCGGCGACGCTCTGAAGGAAATTACTGGCTGGTAATAGCCGGTAAACTTTCTATCAGTGAGAAGGCTGCTTCTTTCGAAGCGGCCTTTTTTATTTGAGATAAATGTAACCGCTCTTGTCAGCTGAATTTTGGTAATCAGCCATTTGCCCGCCAAATTCGATCATAAATCGGTTTAATACCGGCTTTCAGTTTCGAATTGGTATCGTTCATTTTTTTAAGGCAGCTTGCACTGCCAGGTATACCACCTTCATCGTTGAATTATTAGGTGGGAACACTTTGTGCAACTTGGTAGCTTTGTGAATGACGTTATTGAGGGGCTCTATCGCATTCGTTGTATAAATCACTTCATGAATCTTGGGTGGATACTCAAATGGCATGAAGAACTTTGGCCTGTCCTTTGGCCAGGACTTACTGATCTTCGGGTATGGGTCACCGCTCTTATCGGCAAAGCGCTCTCGCCCTAACTGTGCTTCTGGTTCATTAGACGCAATATAGATTTCCTTCAGATTAGCCGTAACGAAAGCGACCACCCCACAGGATTACACGAAAAAATCAAAAGTCACCGGCAAATATGGCCAGAAAGTGCGAGTCCAAATATATGTAATGTGACCCGCCCATGCTGTTTGGGGCTGAGAAATATCAAACTCTTGAATTAATCGGTTTGGGATGTCGGTATACGGCTGTTCCACCTTTTGGTATGTGTGAGATGGCGGTTGAGCACTTTACAAGCGCATTAATTTTATCCGTCGGCGCGCCCAGTAGCGACTGAGGGGAGTTTTACTTTGTGCCACTATTTTGGCAATAGAGCGAGTGCCCGCTGATCCATTACTGATTTTATACGCATTTCTAACCAGGTGTACACTTCACATAGTTTATTCGTGAAAAAATTAAAAACATTGAAATGTATTTTTTCACACCGTCCTACTTGCGACACTCGATACGAGTGATTGGTAAGGTCTTATCCGACAAGGATCAGGCAAGCGATTAGTAATATGATAAATCCTACAGCGTCAACTGGGGCGATTTTAAGTCTTGCATTTAGACTGCTTCTCTTCCTGCAATCTTGGTAGGTATGAATCATAGTTGTTTCTAATTATCACTCTTGCTAAGTCACAGGTAGCTGCATATAAATACAGTTACCTGTTTGATCTGTAAGGAAATCCACCATGGCTCGCAACAAGGTGCAGTTTCAGAAGGCATTAGTTTGACCGAATTCCTTAAAGAATATGGAAGTGAAGAGCAGTGCTTCAACGCGCTCTACCAATGGCGTTGGCCAAACGGCTTCTGTTGCCCTCACTGCGGACACGACATGTCTTATCGCAAGCTCAAACAGTGCAATCGGTGTCGACGTTAAACGTCGGTCACTTCTCGTACAATCTTCGACTCCACAAAGTTAACCCTTACTACTTGGTTCCTCGGGATTTTTCTCATCACTCAGGATAAAAAAGGCATTTCTTGTGTGGAGTTGTCACGTCATTTGGGTATCTCTTACAACACAGCTTGGCGTATGAAGCAGAAACTTATGCAAGTGATGATGGAACGAGACTACCAATACAAGCTGTCTGGCTTCGTTGAATTGATTGACGCCGAGAACGTACTGGATGCAAGCCTGGCCGCGGAGCCAAAGGCAAAAGCCCCTTTGTAGCTGCCGTCGAAACCACCAAGGAAGGGCGCCCCACCCGTATCAAGCTCTCTGTTGTCAAAGGCTCCAAGAACAGAGAAATCTCTACGTGGAGCAAGAAGCATCTATGTAGCGGTAGCACAGTAATCTCCGATGGTCTTGGGTGCTTCAACGCTTTGAAAGACGCAGGCTGTGCGCACGACAAGATTGTTTGTGGTGGCGGTCGGGCTTCTCTTGATGAACCTGAATTTTATTGGGTGAATACTGCGCTCGGTAATTTAAAGAGTGCTCTGCGTAGCACCTACCATGCGATTAGGATGAAATATGCGCAGCGTTATTTGGCTGAATTTCAATATCGGTTTAATCAAAGGTTTGATATGTCAGCGCTAATTCCCCGGCTTATTTTTGTCTCGCTTCGCATACCACCGATGGCGGAAAGGTTGCTGAAAGTTAGCTTAGAGTAGGTGGTGATTAGGTAAAACTTAGCGCCAAGCTAAGCGGACGTGGCTCTGCCACGCCCGCTTGAGCGCTTTGTTATATTTTTTGCTGTGCAAACTAGAACACATAAATAAAAGAACAATATGAAAGTAAAAGCCGCCCGAGCGATCACTTTATTTGTGTTCAATGAGTAGTATGAAAGTATATTTGGCGAATTTTCTGACAATGCTATGAAGTGGTGATTCTCTTCAATCGCGCGTATAACTTCTGACGAAGTAGTTACCGTATCAAAAATCATGAAGTAATGAGCAAATGCGATTATTAATATTGTAGAAAGGCTAGCAACTTTGAGCCTTTTTGCGTGGCTAATAAAGTTGCGAGCTTGTTCCGACGATATTAGCCAGCCTATAGCCGCAACCTGTAAACCAATTGTTGCCCATACAATATTAAGGTGAATACTTTTATTGTTTTCCAAAGCTTTGAACAAAAGCTGAAAAACTAGTTCATCATTACTCGTGAGGGCCATGTATCTCTCTCAAAATATCGCCGGTAGCAACGGCGGCCGAAGCTAAGCGTAGGCCGTCCAGGTAGCGTTTTTTTGCGTTGTTGATGTTGCTTACCTCTGTTATGAATTTATGCCAATGATCTACCGTGCTCTAGTGCTGCCTTAAAATCTTCAATTTTTACCCACGTTTTGGACTGCATATGGGAATCCCAGTCATCTTCATTATATCTGTGTTTAGATATAAAGTAGTCGTGACTCAAGCATTCTATTCCTTTATCTGTCACAGCGAATACGCCAAAAACAGCTATAACCTTACCGTCTAAGTTTAAATGCTCTGCCTGCCTAATTACGCTTGAAAGCTCACCGTTTGGAAGTATGACCTCTTGGCTATATATGTGCGGCGACTCTTCGGCAAACTTGCGCTGCAATCTACTAAAGGGCGTATAGCATTCGTAACATTCATCAAGAGTAAATGACTGTTCGCCTAAGAGTTCATCGAAATTCTGACAGTGACTAACATAGTTATCTATAAATTCACCCATCTTCCAAATCCTTGTGATTCATAAGAGGTTATTAAAGAGCCGGTGGCTCACTATCCATTTGGCCGCTATTTCTAAAATGCGCCCTTCAAGCTCTGCAGAAAAGCCATTATTTACAGTAGGTCATAGATTCTCGATCAAATAGTAACCGGTGATAGTGAGCAATAGGCTTGTGTCACTTGGGTCTACCGCTCGCTCTTGAACACATTTTACCCACAATTAAATCAGTCAGTTAAGGTAAATTTTCTGTGGATATCAGCCATGGCTCTATAATTCGGGCTTTTACATCTGTGATCAGCCCATTTAGTATTGTACATACATACAAAAAAAGGGGTATTATCATGGATAGTATTCATTACAGGCTTCCCCGCTCGGTGGCCATATTTAGTGTGTCACTACAGCGTTGACTCGACTGGGTCGGTAGGTTGCAGTTTAAGTGGCGCTTTAGATAAATTAACAGATTGGGCTGAATGAACTTAGCCAGATATTTCTCGCGCACTATACAAACCATATTTGTGCCCGTGGTTACGCCCCCGTTGATAAAGGATGATAACTGTTAAAGTAAGTAGCATCACCTCTGCGACTGGCCCCGCATACCATATCCCCACTTCACCGAATATCAGCGGTAAAACTAAAATTAGCGGCAATACAAAAATGTAGGTCTTTGTCAGCCCAAGAATGGCCGCACGTTTGGCATCGCCGATAGCCTGAAAAAATGTGCTGATCATCATCAGTGGTCCTGCTAAAAAATAAACCAGCGTCATCATCGGAAGGATACGCGCAACTTCTTCAATAATTTGCTGGTCGTTGACAAACAGGGCTCCCAATGAGCCTTTCAGTATTAGCACACCGAGCTGTAACGCCAGACAGTAAGCGAATGCTATTGTCAGGGCGATATTGATGCTGCTATCGGCACGGGACCAACTTTTAGCGCCAACATTATTGCCAATCAAGGTCTGAAATGCCTGGCTTAGTCCGAGTAGCGGCAGGAAGATAAAGGTCATAATACGGGTGGTGATACCGTAGGCACCAACGGTCGCATCGTAGTTGTCGCCGCCCCAGGTCTGGATACTGAAAATTACGGCTATGGATGTGAGTGAGATACCGATGTAACTCAGGCTGGATGGTAAGCCCAAAGATAGGTACTCAGGCCAGAAATCTCGTTTGTGTGAGAGCCGGATAATTTGTGTATCGATCACCGTGCTGCGGCCGTAATAGCGATAGCCAGCCACGATCATAAGGGCGATTGCCTGGGCCAGGGCGGTGCCATAAGCAGAACCGGCCACACCCATCTCCAAATGCGCAATAAAAATATAGTTGAACACAATATTGAGCATTACCGATGAAAGGGAAACCATGGCCATTAGGGATAGTTGCCCTTCACATCGCAATGTATCGGAATTCACTGAGCCGATAAACTGGATTGGAGATAGAAAGATTAATATCGATAGATAGGTGTACCCCATCTCCGCTAGATCTTCTGAGCCGTTGGCTACTAATAATGTTAATGGTTTGCCTCCGGCAACAAATAGCAACATCAATACAGCGCAAACAGCCAGTGCCAATGTAACTGCCTGGGAAAATGCCTGCCTCGCCTTATCTTTCTCTCCTGCGCCGAGTAACCTGGCCTGTACACTAGAGTAGCCACTGGAAATTAATGAAGATAGCGCTATCAGCAACATAAACATTGGGAATGTTAAAGTCACTGCCGCTAACGCCTCGGCTCCTACGTATTCCCCTAGAAAGTAGGCATCCAGCAAGGTAAACGAACCGTTTACCAGCATAATCAGAATAATCGGCGCTGCTGTCTTAAAGAAAACTGGCAGCAAGGCACCGCTAACAAATACATTGTCTTGTTGTTGAGTCATAGTAAGTCCGTTTTACAAATTACCGCTGTGCATTTCCGCGATTTCATTAAATTTGATTAGCAAAAGCTGTTTGAGGTCACCTGGCCAGGAGTGGATGGCTTTTTTAAAACTGATTTTGCTGTTTCTATATAGAGCACGACTGGCTTCCTCGAAGCCCGGGGTATCTCCGGCAACCAGTAGCAAAAAGCTATCCAATTGCTGCTGTTTTGTAGAGATACGCTCTTCGAGCGAAACATGTTTTTGCGCTTGCTCAACCAACTTGCGAAGAGTAACAGAAGCGCCACCGGGCTGCTGGCTCAGCCACTCCCAGTGGTTGGGAAGCAGGGTAACCTCCTTGGAGGTAACGCCTAATTTGGGACGTCCGCGTCTGGTTTTTGGTAGGGGTGTATCAGTGTTTAGCTTTGCCACTACTTCCTCTATATCACCGTGCCAATCTACTTCAACCCGTTTACAGCTTTCCGTTTCGAAGATAATCGGTTCATGTGTCGCGCCCATATCTTTTACTCGGCGAACAATTATTTCCAGTTTTCCCCGTGCGATGATTCGTTGCTCGTCGATAGCGATATAGTCGATAGCCAAGGTGCCCCCTTTATTTACCAGGGTAAAATATTTATACCCTGGTAAATATAGTCGATTGATTAGTTAATGTACACCGGGTACTTCTCTGTCTGGATGCAATCTATGAAGTAATCCTATGGAAGAGAGGGCTCCTAAGCTAAGCCTGTCCGGTTTAATTGCTTAACGTAAGAGCTTCATTTTTGTTTACATGTCAGTGATATACACGACCTGCGAGCACTCCTATACTGCGGAAAAACCAACTGTTTAGGAGTGAACATGGCTAGGGCTTTAATTGGCGTTATCGGGGGCAGCGGTCTTTATGGGATGCAGGGGCTAACTGAGGCGGAGGAGGTTCAGGTGGACACTCCCTTTGGCAGCACTTCGGACCCGATTGTCTGCGGCAAGCTTCAGGGCATTCCTGTTGCTTTCCTTGCCCGTCATGGACGCGGCCATCGCCTGATTCCCTCCCAGGTGCCTTATCGGGCAAATATCCATGCACTGCGCCAGTTGGGCGTGCGTTATATCCTTTCGCTCTCCGCTGTAGGCTCTTTGCAGGAAGAGGTGCGTCCGCTGGATATGCTGATCCCAGACCAGTTTATCGATATGACCCGCAAGCGGGAGGGCACTTTCTTTGGCGATGGTGCTGTAGCCCATGTTTCCATGGCCGATCCCGTATGCCCCGCTGTGGCGGATAGCCTGGCGCGGGCGTTTGCCACAACACAGGATGGAGAGCCAATTAGGTTACACCGGGGCGGTAGCTATATCTGCATCGAGGGTCCCCAGTTTTCCACCCGCGCCGAGTCGCACTGGTATCGCAGTATGAATGCATCGGTGATCGGAATGACCAATATGCCCGAGGCAAAACTCGCCCGCGAGGCGCAAATTGCCTATGCAACTCTCGCTATGGCAACGGATTATGATTGTTGGCATCCCCGGGAAGAGGCGGTGACTGCAGATGTAGCTATCGCCAATTTGCAGCAAAATGCTGCCCGTGCTCAAAAGATTGCCGCAGAGGCTATTCGCCTGCTCGGTACTGAACAACCTGAATCCGCTGCCCACACTGCACTGGCGAGCGGGCTGGTGACACCTGTAGATGCCATGCCGGAAGAAAAACAAGCTGTAATAAAGACGCTACTTGCGCCGACAGAACCAGTGCTTGAAGAAGTGGAGCACTGAGTCGAATGCACGAAACACTGCCGTTACTGGAAATATCGGACTTCCCGGCGATCCGCCGGGAAACAATTGAAACTCTGCAAGTTAATATTGGTTATCGTTGTAACCAAAGCTGCGTGCACTGCCATGTGAATGCGGGCCCCAATCGTACCGAGATGATGTCGGACGACAATCTGGAATTACTATTGGGCGTTATTAAAGTCAGAGGTGTTCGCACCCTGGATGTTACTGGCGGTGCACCAGAGCTTCACAGCGGGTTTAGGTCTTTAGTGGAAGCTGCACGTGCGCTGGATGTGCATGTGATAGACCGCTGTAATCTCACCGTATTGTTTGAGTCTGGGCAGCAAGATACTGCCGAGTTTCTCGCGCGGAACGGTGTAGAAGTGGTTGCCTCATTACCTTGCTACTCCATGGAAAATGTCGATAAACAGCGGGGAAAAGGTGTTTTCGATAAAAGTATTGCCGGGCTGCAAAAGTTGAATGCTTTGGGCTATGGTAAATCGGGGACTGGTCTTCAACTCAACTTGGTTTATAACCCCCAGGGCGCTTTTTTGCCCCCGGAGCAGGGGGCTCTTGAGGCGGACTATCGCAGGGAATTGGCAGCGTATTTCGGAATTGAATTTAATCAACTGTTTGCCCTCGCTAATATGCCGATCAAGCGCTTTGGTTCCATGCTGATTTCCAAAGGGCAGTTTAAAGACTATATGAGGCTACTTAGGGAGAGCTACTCTGCGTCTAACCTTGAGGGGGTGATGTGTCGCAACTTGGTGAGTGTCGACTGGCAGGGAAATCTATATGACTGTGACTTTAATCAGCAGTTGAATATCCCTGTGCCAGGCCGACTGCACCTACGTGACCTGCTCGAAGCAGACCTAAAGGGTTCAGCAATCTGTGTGGCTGATCACTGCTACGGCTGCACTGCCGGACAGGGCAGCAGTTGTGGTGGCGCTCTATAACGTAAAAAGAATTAGGGAGTGGAGGGCAGAAGTGCGTGGGTAAGAAAATTCTGCTGTTAGCCTTTATTGCTGCATTGGTGATCGCCTTTTATGTATTTGATTTAAATCAGTGGCTGAGCCTGGAAAAACTACAGGATGGCGGTGAGCAGTTTCAGCAATGGAAAGCCTCTTCGCCATTTTTGGTGAGCTTCCTGTTTCTTGTTTTTTATATTTTGGTGACCGGTTTATCCTTACCCGGTGCGGCCATTCTCACTATTGCCGCGGGCGCTATTTTTGGTTTGCTGTGGGGCACTGTCATTGTGTCTTTTGCCTCAAGTATTGGCGCCACCCTGGCGTTCCTGATGGCCCGTTATTTATTTCGTGATTATGTTCAGGAGAGGTTTGCTGCACGCCTGCAGGTTGTAAATAGCGGTATTGAGCGGGAGGGCGCTTTTTATCTTTTTGCCTTGCGTCTTGTGCCCATTTTTCCATTTTTTCTGATCAATATTCTGATGGGGTTAACCCATCTTCGAGTCTGGACATTTTATTGGGTGAGCCAGTTAGGCATGCTCGCCGGGACCATAGTCTATGTTAATGCTGGGACCCAGCTTGCGCGCATAGAAAATCTCAAGGATATCACCTCCCCGCAACTATTGTTGTCTTTTGCCCTGCTGGGCATTTTCCCTCTGTTGGCAAAATACTTCCTCAACTGGCTTAAACGTCGCCGCGAGGCCAAGTGAGTGACTCCAATGAGAAAGCCCAAAAAGTTTGATCGCAATATTATTGTTATTGGTGCTGGCGCTGCAGGGTTAGTGAGCGCATACATTTCTGCGGCGGTAAAGGCCAAGGTGACTTTAATTGAGTCGGGAAATATGGGTGGGGACTGCCTGAATACCGGCTGCGTGCCCAGTAAGGCGCTGATTAAGTGTGCTCGTGTGGCGCACTCTGCGCGTACTGCAAGTAATTTTGGTGTGGGCCTGCCGGAACCGAAGATTGATTTTCCTGGCGTGATGCGTCATGTACGGGAATCCATCCAGCAGATTGAGCCTCACGATAGCGTGGAGCGTTATTCAGATCTCGGTGTGGAAGTAATAAAAGGGTACGCGCGATTAGTAGATCCTTGGACAGTCGATATTACCTTGAATAGTGGTGGTGAAAGGTCCCTACGTGGACGTGCCATTATTCTGGCTACTGGTGCTGAACCTACGGTGCCACCATTCCCCGGCCTCGACACGGTCAATTATCTGACAAGCGAAACACTCTGGGATAGGTTTGCTCAGTTGGATACGGCACCGCATAGATTGGTATTACTGGGAGGTGGTGCCATCGGTTGTGAATTGGCCCAGGCATTCACCCGCTTGGGGTCAAGGGTTACCTTGATTGAGCGGGATGAACGTTTACTCCCCCAGGAGGATCACGAAGTATCGAAGACCGTTTCCCTGGCATTGGAATCTGAAGGGGTTCGCCTTCTCACTGGGCATGAGGCGGTCTCTTTTAGTGGAAGTGAAGATCGTCGAGAGGGCATATTAAATTTGCGTAATGCCGAGGGTGAAACACAGGTGACATTTGACGAAGTTATCCTGGCACTTGGCAGGCGCGCCCGGACCAAAGGGTTCGGGCTGGAAAAACTGGATTTACTGCAGGATGGCAAGCTGCCAACGGATGCCTTCCTGCGCACTCGTTACCCCCATATTCTTGCAGCTGGGGATCTCGCGGGCCCTTTCCAGTTTACCCATATGGCTGCGCACCAAGCTTGGTATGCTGCGGTGAATGGCCTTTTTGGCGATATTAAGAAATTTGCTGTGGATTACTCACTGGTACCTTGGGCAATATTTATTGATCCTGAAGTGGCCAGTGTGGGGCTTAGTGAGCATGAGGCCAAGCAGCGCAATATCGCCTATGAGGTTACTCGTTACAATCTTGATGACCTGGATCGCGCAATTGTGGATGGCGCGGCCCGGGGTTTTATTAAAGTACTTACGGTACCGGGTAAAGATAAAATATTGGGAGTCTCCATTGTTAGTGAAAATGCAGCGGAGCTTATAGCCGAGTTTGTATTCGCTATGAAGCAGGGTTTGGGGCTGAATAAAATTCTATCGACCATTCATATCTATCCGACTATGACTGAAGCCAATAAATTTGTTGCAGGAAACTGGAAGCGAGCCCATGCACCCAAGAGGTTGTTGCGTTGGCTCGAAGTGTTCCATCGCTGGAGACGAGGTTAGTGCAGTACTCTGTTGTAGTTCCGCTACTGAATGAGCGAGAGCAACTGCCTGATTTAATTGTGCAGTTAAAAGAACTCGAGGCATCCACCAGCTGTGAAATTATCCTGGTGGATGGGGGTAGCACTGATGGTAGTGTGGAAATTGCTACTAAGGAGGGGCTCCAGGTAATTTCCTCTCTGCGCGGCCGGGCTTCGCAAATGAACGCCGGTGCGGCCGTTGCCTGTGGGAACTGGCTGCTATTTTTACATGCGGATACACGTTTGCCCCAGGATGCCTTGAGTGCTGTTGCTTCAGCAGTGGCACAGGGGGCCGAGTGGGGCCGTTTTAATATTCGTATTGATGGTGAAAGTTTTTGGTTTCCCCTGATTTCCACCATGATTAATTGGCGCTCGCGTCTAAGTGGTATCGCCACTGGCGACCAGGCAATTTTTGTTCGGCGTTCTCTTTTTGAAAAAATAGGAGGATTTGCCAGGCAGCCATTGATGGAGGATGTCGAATTGAGCAGGCAATTAGTAAAAATTGCCCGGCCATATTGCCTTCATCAAAAAGTCTCAACATCTGGTCGCCGCTGGCAAAAATTTGGTGTATTGCGAACGGTATTATTGATGTGGCGTTTGCGTTTCGATTATTGGCGCGGTGTGCCTGCGAAATCCTTGGCCAAGCGTTATGAATAGTCTTTCGAGAAAAGGTATACGCCTCGTTGTGATGGCCAAGGCACCACTGGCTGGCTACGCCAAGACCCGCCTAATTCCTGCACTGGGTGAGCAGGGAGCGGCGAGGCTGGCGGAGAGGTTGTTGTACCATACCCTCGAAGAGTGTGTGAGGGCTGAGCTGGGACCTGTGGAGCTGCATGTGGCACCTGACCCGTCTATCGCCTTTTGGCAGGACTTCCCATTGCCTGCTGGGGTCTCCGTTTATGGCCAGTCCCAGGGCAATCTTGGTCAACGCCTATGGCATGCTACCGGGAATGCACGGGCACTGGGACAGGGACTCCTGTTGCTTGGCACCGACTGTCCATCCCTTACCGCGCGGCGTTTGCGAGCTGCTGCAGAAGGGCTGCAGGTGTCCGATTCGGTAATGTATCCGGCAAAAGACGGTGGTTATACGCTACTAGGACTTAAGGAAATACAGGCGCGGCTGTTTGAAGATATTCACTGGAGTACTGAGGTTGTTGCTCGACAGACTCTGGATAGACTTTGGGAGTGTGGAATGAGCTGCCAGCGCCTTGAGGCGCTGGCAGATATTGATGAGCCAGGGGATTTATCTTTTCTGCCAGACGGTTGGCGGGAATTAGTCCGTGCGGGTTAGAGTGCCGGAGCTGCGCTAGCTTCGGCTTCTATTGCGCTACCATTAGCGAGAATCTCGCGATTTTCATCATTGGCTGCGGCCAGGCGCTGCTCCTCAATACGGCTGCTCCAACTCAGCAGGGCCTGGTAATGGCGGATATTCTGCACATAGGTTACCGGCTCCCAGCCACGCGCATAGCCATGCTTGGTAGTCTTGTAGTACTGGCGCTTGGCCAATAGTGGCAAATGGTCGCGCACATCAGGCCACAGATCCGGGTTGCGGCCCATGCGCTCAGTGAGGACACGGGCGTCCTCTAGGTGGCCATAGCCCACGTTATAGGCGGCAAGCGCCATCCAAGTTCTATCGGGCTCGCGAATGCGCTCAGGTAGTTTATTGCGAATTTGTACGATATAGCGTGCCCCTCCCTCGATACTCTCCTCGGGATTGAGCCGGTTAACTCCAAGATCTTTGGCGGTATTCAGAGTAAGCATCATCAGGCCACGCACTCCGGTGCGGGAGCGAGCGCGGGGATTCCAGTAGGATTCCTGGTAACTGAGCGCCGCCAACAAATGCCAGTCCAGGTTATGCTGGTCTGCCACTTTCTGCATCGCTCCGCGCCATTTTGGCAAACGCTCGCGGCTGCGTTTGGCAAATGCCTGGGCGCCGCCGACGTTCAGGTCGCTGACATGGCCAAAGAATTCCTCGCGCAGTTGCGCAATCATGCCGTTAGTATTGGCGCGCAACATAAATAAACGTGCGCTCTGGTAGAGGCTGTCATCGTCGCTCTTGGGGAATGCCCAGGAAACCGGCTGGAACTGGGTGAGATTGAAAGCAACGGCGGTATTGGGATATAGACCGCGGTGTACGGCATAGGCATTGGAGTCCACTACTGCGTAGCTGTACTTGCCCTGCTGTACCATCTCTACCAGCTCCATTGCATCCACATCAGACACTTCTTCCCAATCTAACAGTGGGTAGCGCTGGGAGAGTTTTTTCAGTTCCTCCGCGTGGGCACTGCCGGCGATTACTGCGACGGTCTTGCCTTCCAGGTCGCTGGTCCTGCGTGGGCGCTGTTCGCCAACGCGGTATATAACCTGCTGGCGGATTTCGAAATAGGAAGGGGCAAAGCGCACCTGCTCACGGCGCTCAGGGGTGACAGTGAGGCCGGCGGCGGCGAAGTGTGCACCCTCTTCGGGATCGCGCAGGCGCTCAAACATATCGTCTAAATCGTGGACGTCGCGAATCACCAGCTTAACTCCGAGTTCTTCGGCAAAGGCGCGCAACATCCCATATTCAAAGCCGGTAGGGGCGCCGGATGCATCCTCGTAATAAGTGGTGGGGCCATTTTGTGACAGCACAACCAGCTCACCAGAGGCCTTAATCCGCTCAAGAGTGCTCGGTGCTTTGCTGGCAACCAATAGGGAGGCGCAGCATGACATGGCCAGACCTTTTAACAGGCGGCGGACATAGCGCAGCACACGGCTTCTCATCATCATAGGCTGTCCCCTCTAGCTCGTCCGTTAGTTTTATTGCTGTTATGCCTAGGGCCTGGTGAAGGTCGGTTCGCCAGGACTTTTGTGGCCAAAGCTGACACAGTCCGCCAATTTTACATTATTCGGCGACAATCTGCCCAATTTGGCATTTGGACACTGTGATCTGTGCGCTTGAAAACTCTTCTGGACTTTTGTAGGCAATTTTTTACGCCTCTCGCTAAACACGTATTCAGTAATAAGTTTGTTCGCCTTTTGAACATATTGATTGCTATTTAGTTCATGTGAACTCAAGTGTCGGGCGGGTGTGTTGGAGTGGCGATGCTTCAGGTACAATTGCGCCTCTCAAATTTCCGGGGCCTTGTGCGATCTTTCTTTCGCACATTTTTTCTCATTCAGACAAGAGGCAACCTCCCGCAATGCTAGTTCTGCGTGGTGCTCCCGCACTGTCGAAATTCCGCCATAAAAAACTGCTCAACCAACTGCGCGCGCTGCAACCGACCATAGACGACCTCTACGCCGAGTTCGTGCACTTTGCAGATAGCGACTCACTGGATAACAAGGAGATGGCGCTGCTTGAGCGGCTGCTCCAATATGGTCCGACTGAGGAAAAGCACGAGCCGAAAGGTGAACTGATCCTGGTGGCACCGCGTCCGGGTACTATTTCTCCCTGGTCCTCCAAAGCCACCGATATTGCCCACAATACCGGCCTGGCAAAAATCCATCGCCTGGAGCGGGGAATCGCATACTACCTTACCGGCGTGGAATTAACTGACGCTGAACGTCAGGCACTGGCTTCACAGCTGCACGATCGTATGGTTGAGGTGGTCTTTGCCGACTTTGAGCAAGCACAACAGCTGTTTGTTGAAGAAGAGCCCCGCCCACTGCGCGGTGTGGATATCCTCGACGGTGGTCGCGAGGCACTGGAAGATGCCAATGTCACCCTGGGCCTGGCTCTTG
The DNA here is from genome assembly GCF_041447265.1 of Microbulbifer epialgicus. Taxonomy (NCBI): domain Bacteria; kingdom Pseudomonadati; phylum Pseudomonadota; class Gammaproteobacteria; order Cellvibrionales; family Microbulbiferaceae; genus Microbulbifer; species Microbulbifer epialgicus. The sequence goes on along the minus strand of NZ_JBGMEK010000027.1, from coordinate 19,948 downwards.
CCGAAGACGAAATTGATTACCTGCTTACCAGCTTTCAGGAACTGGATCGCAACCCCACCGATGTGGAGCTGATGATGTTCGCCCAGGCGAACTCCGAGCACTGTCGCCACAAGATCTTTAATGCCTCCTGGACTATCGACGGCGAAGAAATGCCGCACTCCCTGTTCGGCATGATCAAAAACACCTATCAGAAGGGCGGCGACAATGTACTGTCTGCCTATTCTGACAACGCTGCGGTTGTAACGGGCAATGTAGCGGGGCGCTTTTACCCCGACCCAAAAAGCAAGGAATATAGCTTCAGCAACGAAGCTATCCATATGCTGATGAAGGTGGAGACCCACAACCATCCGACTGCAATTGCGCCTTTCCCCGGCGCCGGCACCGGTGCCGGTGGTGAAATTCGCGATGAGGGTGCAGTGGGTCGTGGCTCCAAGCCGAAAGTGGGCCTGACCGGCTTTACCGTTTCAAACCTGCAGATCCCCGGTTGGGAGCAGCCCTGGGAATCCAATTACGGTAAGCCCGAACGCATCGTTACCGCCCTGGATATTATGATTGAGGGCCCCATCGGCGGTGCCGCGTTTAACAACGAGTTTGGCCGTCCGAATATCTGCGGTTACTTCCGTACCTTTGAAGAGAATTTTGATGGCGAGCGCCGTGGCTACCATAAGCCGATTATGCTCGCCGGTGGTTACGGCAATATCCGTGAAGAGCATATCGACAAGCCTGAATTCTCCCCCGGTGCCAAGCTGGTAGTATTGGGTGGCCCGGCCATGTTGATCGGTCTCGGCGGTGGTGCTGCCTCCAGTATGGCCAGCGGTTCCAGCTCCGAGGATTTGGATTTCGCCTCTGTACAGCGCCAAAATCCGGAAATCGAGCGCCGCTGCCAGGAAGTGATCGACCAGTGCTGGCAGCTGGGTGAGAAAAACCCCATCGCCTTTATCCACGATGTGGGTGCGGGTGGCCTTTCCAATGCCTTCCCTGAGCTGGTAAAAGATGGTGGCACCGGCGGCAACTTTGAGCTGCGCAATGTGCCCTGCGATGAGCCGGGTATGAGCCCGCTGGAAATCTGGTGTAACGAATCCCAGGAACGCTACGTACTGGCGGTAATGCCGGAAAACCTGGAGCGCTTCGAGCAAATTTGTGAGCGCGAACGCGCACCTTTTGCCGTTGTGGGTGAAGCCACTGAAGACAAGCACCTACTGCTGAACGACACCAAGTTCGAATCCAAACCGGTGGATCTGCCGATGTCTGTGCTGTTCGGCAAGCCGCCGCGTATGCATCGCGAGGCAGAGATTCGTAAGGTTGAAACCAAGACGTTTTCCACCGCAGATATCGATCTGAATGAAGCTGCTGAACGCGTGCTGCGCCTGCCCACTGTGGCCAGTAAGAGCTTCCTGATCACTATCGGCGACCGCACGGTAACCGGCCAGGTATCCCGTGATCAGATGGTCGGTCCCTGGCAGGTGCCGGTGGCGGACTGCGCTGTGACTACCGTCGCCTATGACAGTTATGCCGGTGAAGCTATGTCCATGGGTGAGCGCACCCCGGTGGCTCTGCTGGATGCTCCGGCTTCTGGCCGCCTGGCAGTGGGTGAAGCGATTACCAATATCGCTTGTACTCCGGTGAAACAGCTTTCTGATATCAAACTCTCCGCCAACTGGATGTGTGCTGCAGGCCATCCGGGTGAAGAGGAAAAACTCTATCGCACAGTAGAGGCGGTAGGTATGGAGCTGTGTCCTGAGCTGGGTATTACCATCCCGGTGGGCAAGGACTCCATGTCTATGCGCACTGCCTGGGAAGAAGAGGGTGAGCAGAAGGCGGTTACCGCGCCCCTGTCTCTGGTAATTTCCGCCTTTACCCCGGTTACTGACGTGCGCAAAACCGTTACCCCACAACTGCGTACTGACAAGGGCGAAAGTGAGCTGCTGATGATCGATCTGGGCGCCGGTAAAAACCGCCTGGGCGGTTCCTGCTTGGCGCAGGTCTACAACGAGCTGGGTGACAAGCCCGCAGACCTGGATGACGCCAGGAAGCTGAAAGGTTTCTTCGAGGTGGTGCAGCAGGCGTTGAATGAAGACCTGATCATGGCCTATCACGACCGCGCCGATGGTGGTCTGTTCACTACCCTGGCGGAAATGATCTTTGCCGGCCGTGTGGGTATGGACGTGGAAATTTACGAACTGGGCGAAGACCCAATTGCCGCACTGTTCAGTGAAGAGTTGGGAGCAGTACTGCAAGTCCCTGCCTGCGAAGCGGATATGCTGGTACAGCGCTTTGCCGCGGTAGGTGTTCCGGCGCATCAGATCGGCTACCTGAATAACAACGAGCACCTGTGTATTACCAATAATGGTGTGGAAATTTTCAATCGAGCTCGTGCCGAGTTGCAGCAGATCTGGTCGGAAACCAGCTTCCGTGTCCAGTCCCTGCGCGATAACGCCGACTGTGCCGAGCAGGAATTTGCCGCAATTACTCAGGAAGATCCTGGTCTGTCAGTAAATCTTACCTTCGATATTAATGAAGATATCAGTGCGCCTTATATCGCCAAAGGTATTCACCCAAAAGTCGCCGTGTTGCGCGAGCAGGGTGTTAATAGTCAGGTGGAAATGGCGCACTCCTTCCATCGCGCTGGTTTTAATGCTATCGACGTACATATGAGTGACGTCCTCTCCGGCCGCGTTGCCCTGGATGAGTTCAAGGGCCTGGTGGGCTGTGGTGGCTTCTCTTATGGTGATGTACTCGGTGCCGGTGAGGGTTGGGCTAAAACCATCCTGTTTAATGATCGTGCTCGCGATCAGTTTGAGGGCTTCTTTAACCGCAAGGATACCTTTGGCCTGGGGGTGTGTAACGGTTGCCAGATGTTCTCTGTGATCAAAGAGCTGATTCCTGGAGCCGACCACTGGCCGCGCTTTGTCCGCAACCTGTCAGAGCAATATGAAGCGCGCTTTGCCCTGGTGGGTATTGAGGACTCCCCTTCAGTACTGTTTAAAGGCATGGCGGGTACTTATATGCCGGTTGCCGTTGCCCATGGTGAGGGCCGAGTGGAATTTGCCAACCAACGGGCACTGGAGCAGTGTGAAGCTTCCGGCACTATTGCCATGCGCTACCTGAATAACAAAGGTGAGATTAGCCAGACCTATCCGGCCAACCCCAACGGCTCAGTAAATGGTATTACCTCCCTGTGTTCTGAGGATGGTCGCGTGACTATTATGATGCCGCATCCTGAGCGTGTTGCTCGAGCTGTCAGCAATAGCTGGCATCCAGATGAGTGGAAAGAAGATTCCGGCTGGATGCGCCTATTCCGCAACGCGCGGGTATTTGTCGACTAAGTTGAACGCTCTATTGGCTGTACTTTGTGATGGATCAATATCCCAAAGTGCCCCGATGTTTGTCGTGGCGACATTGTCGTTGTCGCCACGATTTCCCTCCTAGACTTTCACAGCTTTTAAATGTCTCTGGCGCCTAATCCGCCATGCCAGAAGATGACTTGATATTTCCTGCTACACTTAAACGATTATTCGAAATAACTTTTTTCGCTATGGTGCAGTTATCTGTATCGATTATTGAATACTTTTCTGTTTGCTATGGGTGCTTGCAGCGTGGAAGGGCACTCATCACTCCCTCTCAATTTATCTTTTGTCCGCCAGTTTCTAACCAGAGCGGATCACGGCAGTACCCAAAGCATTTTTCCCCATTTAGCAAAAGTAATTAAGGAGATTGTCATGGCGTACAATGAAACACTGGCAGAAAAAGTGCGCAACCTACTGCAGGGAAATCAAGGTCTGAGTGAGAAGCAGATGTTTGGTGGCCTGGCATTTATGTTAAATGGCAACATGGCTTGTGGTGTGGTTGGGGAGGAGTTGATGGTTCGTGTTGGGCCGGACAATTATCAGGATGCATTGGCGGAGCGCTATACCAGACCCATGGATTATACCGGTAGACCATTGAAAGGCATGGTCTATGTCGAAGAGGATGCCGTTGCGGAGGATCTGGATAACTGGGTAAATCGCGGTGCCGAGTTTGCAGGCTCCCTGCCCCCCAAGTAAGTATTGTGTGATGAGATCAATTAGGCAGTGAGAAAAAAGGGGCGGCGGTTTCGTCCCAGGTGTGGATACTTGTTTGCTGTTTTCCTTAGTAAATTTTCTCGCTAAAAGTAGGATGCCGCCTACACTCAGCGCCAGGCACTATTAAAAATGAGAAACCGTTGGAGTTTGCTGTGACGCTAAGTTACGGTATTTGCTAAGGGTACCGATTATGTACTTTATCGAGTTAAATAATGGTGTAGAAATCCCCCAGGTTGGCATGGGGCTGGCTGCGACGGGTAGCTGGCAGCAGGATGATGAATACGTCACTGAAGTTATCCTGAAAGCTATTGCTATTGGCTACCGGTTATTTGATACGGCCTCTCTTTATGGGAATGAGCGGGCATTGGGCCGAGCAATGAAGGAGTCTGGCCTGCCACGAGAGGAGTTCTTTATTACCAGTAAAGTTTGGGATACGGAACAGGGAGGGAGTAAAACTCATGATGCTTTTGCTCGTAGTCTGGAGCGATTGCAGCTGGAATATTTGGATCTTTACTTGATTCATTGGCCTGTTCCCGCTTATACCCGTGAAACCTGGGAGGCCATGGAGGCGCTATACCAGCAAAAAAAGGCACGGGCCCTAGGCCTGTCAAATTTTCGCAAATCGGATATCGAGCAAATTGCGGCTTTTGCCGAAGTTCATCCGGTTATTAACCAAATAGAGTTGCACCCATATTTTACCCAGCAGCCACTAGTGGATTATTGTCAATTTCATAAGATCGCTATTGCCTGCTGGGCCCCTCTTGGCTCGGGAAGCTGGAGTGGGGTGCCCCTTGCTGAGAAGCCGTTAGTGGATCCAGTGATAGCTGAAATGGCCGATAAGTATTCAGCTACTCCTGCACAGGTAATCCTGAAGTGGAATATCCAGCAGCACCGTATTGTCGTGCCCAAAGCGGAATTTTTGGAACATATTCGGACCAATTTTTTATTGAGTGATTTTAATCTGAGTAATGCGGATATTCAGACAATAAATAGTTTAAATTGTAATAAGCGCTTTGGTGGTGATCCTGATTACGTACACAAGAACAATATGACTTTGAAAGTGCCGGATTAAGAGCGGATTTAAGGGCTTAAATAGCCATAGAAAATGCCCTGTTATTCAACGGTTTTACGAGTTTACAGGGATGTATTCACAGCGCGTCGCGAGTGCAGAGTATTCTTTCCTTCTGACCCAGCAGTATATATCACTGGACTCTGCTGCTCTTAGTGGGCAGTTTAGGTGTTATCTTTCGCAGAAGTTCATAGCTTGCAATAGCACAGGCCGAAGTCACATTCATCGAAGAATTAACCCCCTGCATAGGTATATGTACAGTTGCATCGGCTATCTCCAACAACTCCTCAGTAACCCCAGCTTTCTCTGAGCCCAGCACCAAGCAGACTTTATCACCCTCTTCGACAGGAGTCTGACTTAACTCAACACTACTTGATGTGATTTCCAGGCAAATAATCCGGTACCCCTCTGCTTTTAATCGCTGAGCAATTTTTAGGGCATCACACTCGTATTGATAAGGGATCAGCTGTTCTGTTGAACGGGAAACTTTTCGGATCTTGGAGTTTGGTGGTACCAGGCTCTCTCCTGCCAGGTAAATTCTCTCTACGCCCAAGGCATCGGCAATGCGAAAGAGCCCACCGACATTGCTGGGGGTACGGATATCTGTAGCCAAGTAGCAGAGAGGAAACTTGTGTTTACCAGGTGTATGATCGCTGTGTTCTTTCTGCATGTTACTACTGCTGAAATTCGTTGCTAGATTCCTAAAGGCACTTTAGGGGTGCTCTACCGTTGATGCCTGTGAGCCTATTTTAGTCTCTTGGAGAGATCTACTCTGCAGCTTGCGCATTCTCTCCACCAGGGAGGGCTCGCGACTGGCTTTCTGATTTTGGATCTGCATAGCCTGGCGGTAGACCTTGTCCGATACAATAAACTCTTCGGCTCTCTGATTGATTTCACTGTAGCGGGTGTTTAGCTCGGAAACTTTGTTGGAAAGATGCTCCAAGTCGAGGATACGATCGAAGTAGAGTGCAATCAGGCGCTCGCACTCCCTGGCAATCGCCAAGTACTCATTGCCTACCTGACGATGACCTTCGTAGTTCTTTTTAAAGTTGAAAAAAGTCTGAATACCCCCTAGCAGCGCCGCCATTAATGCCAATGCAGCGCCAGTCCATTTGGTCCAATCAGGTAGCTCCGCATTGATCAGGGAAAAGAACAGGGAGCCTAAGAACAAGTTAACGACGACGATTGGTACACCACAGAGCACGTGCAGGTTGCGGCCTTTCATGGAGGCCCGGAAGTGACTGTGCTTGCATAGGTGTGCGTTCCAGCGCAATTTATCCAGCACTTCAACTGTATTGGGTATCGAACTCATGAATCCCTTCCACCTGTTTTGCACTCACGTTGAAGCCGATAGTTTGCCGGATAATCATGATATGTACAGGAAAAGGGAGGAGAGGAGTTATAGGGGTATCTATTTTATAGGCAGATTTAGTGCGGGGCCTTGTGCAAACAGTAAGTGAGTACTTGCCGTAGGCCCCGGTCTCTCATTGTGGGATCAGAAACTATAGGTTATGCCCACTGCGGAAAAATTGCCTTTATCCTCTTGAATCTCGTAGACAGTGTGCTCCAGGTTAATCCCCCAGTCACCAGAGGCCCAATTCACCTCTGCACCATAGTAGGGGTTGCTGCCGCTATCCTTTTCATTGTTCCAGCTGTAAGAGGTATAGTAGGGTTCTACATCCTGCAGTTCACGATCACCGTTATACCAGCTGCGGGTACCGGAGTCCTCACTTCGGCCGCTGTTATTTTCACACCACTGGTGAACACCAAGGCGAATACCGGCATTTAGGTGCTGCTGGATTGGCGCTCTGACGGCTAATCCGATGCTATAGGACTCGTATTCAGCTTCCTGTTTACTTTTGTAATTAGAGTTTTCTATCAGGACATCATCATAGTCAAAGTGCCATTCGAGGCCGTGAACATTATATTCATAGTCTCTGTGGATATTTCCCAGATTAGTCATACCTCCCTCAATGGCAATATAGTTATTTACCCGGTAGCCAAGAGTAAAAGCGTAGCCAGTGGACCTAAGGTCCTCTCTAACTGCGTAGGAGTTTTCCGCATTGAATTCCGTATGACCGGGTGAAGCTTTGAGGTAGAGAGGCTTTTCTTCAGCGTAAACGCCGGCACTGGCCAGTGAAATAAGAGTTACAAAAGTGGTGTATTTCAAAGGGTACCTCTGGGAGCGGATGCCCAAGCTTTTAATCAGTGCCCCTACAAAATGTTAGGGTCCGTTTAAGCCCCTGCCACGCGTGAAGGTCTATGGCGTTTGCTTGGAAAAAAATTACAAAATTATAAATTGTCATTATTGTACATTTATACCTACCTTCCTAAAAGTGTCTTATATCTAATTTGCATGTATTTACTAGTCCTCTTGGTGAGTAAGTATTTACTATTTTGGTGGCGGTACTGTTGGCGGGTGAGTAAAATTTAAACAGTGACTGATAGGGTTTTACATACTTTTCACGCTTGTGGATTTTCTTATCTCAAACTACTGCGCTTAATGCCTGCTTTCTTGTATTTTGTGTGGCCACCTGGAGGGCTGCGGGCACTGATCCCGATTGCCCGAAGTCAGGACAGATAAACTAATAACAAATTTACCCTTACGTATTTTTGGGGGCCGGTATGTCGATTGCGCGGCAGCGCTTTATAGTTTTGGGGCCACTGTTGGCCGTGGCTTTCTATTTCTTTTTATCCATGATGGGGATGCAGTATCTTCCTGCAATTACTGCAGCAATTACGTTGCTGACAGTAATTTGGTGGATTACTGAGGCTCTGCCTATTCCCGCTACATCCTTGGTGCCTTTTGTGCTTTTGCCCTTGTTTGGGGTTGCAGATCACAAACTAGTAGCGGCTTCTTTGGGCAGCCATGTGATATTGCTGCTGATGGGCGCTTTTATTCTATCGAAGGCCCTAGAGAAGAGTGGTGCACATGAGCGTCTGGCCCTCTACATGCTGCGTCTCTTTGGGGTTTCCAGTGGCCGACGTCTGGTTTTGGGCTTTATGCTGGCTGCCGGGTTTCTCAGTATGTGGATTTCCAACACTGCGACAACTCTGATGATGTTGCCCATCGCCCTGGCAATCCTCTCCCGAATAAAAAATGAGCGTCTTACCATCGCATTGATCCTTGGTATTGCCTACGCAGCCAGTCTCGGGGGAGTGGGCACACCCCTTGGGACTCCTCCCAACGTGATTTTTATGGGAATCTATGAAGAGGTGACAGGCAGGGAATTCAGTTTTCTGGGGTGGATGAAGGTCGGGGTTCCGGTTGCCCTGGTAACATTGCCAATTATGGCTCTCTGGCTAACCCGCAATGTGCATCTGAAAAATAAAATCGAACCGCCGGTGATTGGCGAGTGGCGGGCTGAAGAAAAGCGCACCCTGTTAGTTTTTGCCGTGGCGATCTTTTTTTGGGTTACGCGCAACGCGCCATTTGGTGGCTGGAGCGATTGGCTGGGCATTGGGGCTGCCGGGGATAGCACTGTCGCTCTCGCGGCAGTGGTAGTCATGTTTATGGTACCGAACGGCAAGGGAGGGCGTCTGCTGGATTGGCAGACGGCTGAGACAATCCCTTGGGGAATGTTACTGCTCTTTGCCGGCGGTATTGCCCTTGCCAAAGGCTTTACTGCCTCAGGATTGAGCGACATGCTTGGAAATGGGCTCTCATTCCTGACTGCAATGCCCTTATGGTTGATGCTGGTTATTTTGTGTCTTGGGGTTACTTTCCTAACGGAGATTACCAGTAATACAGCGACGGCGACTTTACTAATGCCGATCCTCGCCGTAGCTGCCACCTCCGCAGGTTTCGATCCTATGGTGCTGATGATCCCCGCTGCTATGAGCGCCAGCTGTGCTTTTATGTTGCCAGTTGCCACGGCACCCAACGCCATTGCCTATGGCACAGGAAAGGTGCGGATGCAGGATATGGTGCGGGAGGGTGCGGTGTTGAGTGTGACCGCATCACTGATTATTGCGGGGATGTGCGGATTGATACTGGCTTAGAGCGATGGGCAACTGCTCATTAATTAGTTTGGCAATATATTTTTAATAAAAAATAGAACTGTAGAGGAATCGGAATCGATGAAAACCACCACCGCGACATTAGTGCTCGCCCTGGGTCTTGCCGCTTGTGGCAAGTCTGGTGAAGAGACAGTTAAAAACAATCCAGAAGCAACAGCACTTGCAGAGCTACCAGCGGCTCCGGTTGCCAAGAAAGTGCCTCACAAGATGCTGATCCATGGCCATGAGCGGATCGATAACTACTATTGGATGCGCGATGATGAACGCAAGGCCCCCGAGGTTATCGCTCACCTTGAGGCGGAAAATGCCTACACCGATTCTGTGATGCGGCACACCAAAGAGCTGCAGGAAATACTATTCGAGGAGATGACCGGGCGTCTGGAGAAAGACAAATCCACTGTACCTGTGTACCGCAATGATTACTGGTATTACACCCGTTACCTGCCTGAAAAAGAATATGCTATTCACGCACGTCGTAAAGGGAGCCTGGAGGCCCCTGAGGAGATAATGCTGGATGTCAACCAGCTGGCTGAAGGTTCCGGTTATTTCAGCATTGGACGTCTGTCAGTTTCCCCTAGCAACAGGTTGCTGGCATACCCCGAGGATAATATGGGGCGCCGTGTTTATACTATTCGCTTCAAGGATCTGAAAACCGGAGAGTTGCTGCCGGATAAGCTGGAGAATGCCTCCCCAGTAGCTGTTTGGGCCAATGACAACCAAACCGTTTTCTATATCAATAAAGACCGCCAGACCTTGCTCGGTTATCAGGTAATGCGCCACAAGTTGGGGACGCCACAAAGTGAGGATGTTGTTGTTTATGAGGAGCGTGATAAAGCGTTTTATACCTGGATTTCCAAATCAAGGGATGGGGAGCTGGTTAATATTCACCACAGCTCCACAACGACGAGCGGCCAGTCCATTCTGAGTGCTGATGCACCGCTGGGAGAGTTTTTCTCCCTCTACCCGCGTGAGGAAAACCACGAGTATTCAGCCCTGAAGCTTGGGAGTGATTTTTATATCCTGACCAATTGGCAGGCAGAAAACTTTCGCCTGATGAAAGTTGCTATGGAAGATGCCTCCGATAAATCCAAGTGGCGTGAAGTAATTCCCCATAATAAGGACATTCTGCTTGAGGATTTTACTTTATTTGATCAGCATCTCGCAGTTATAGAGCGCAAAGGAGGGCAAACGGGCTTACGTATTATCAATCTGAAAGATAATAAAGACCTGCAGGTTGGTTTTAATGATCCAGTATATAGATTGGGCCTGAGTGCGAATCCTAACTTGGATTCAGATAGTGTCCGGGTATCCTATTCGAGTTTGACGACACCAAATAGTGTTTATGAAGCCGAGCTAGACACAGGAGAGTTAGAACTGCTCAAGCAGGACAAAATTCCGGGTGGCTTTGATCCTGAGCACTATCAAAGTGAAGGTATCCTGATTACAGCCCGCGATGGAGTAAAAGTGCCGGTATCTCTGGTGTATCGCAAGGATAAATTCCGGCAGGATGGTTCCAATCCTTTACTGCAGTACGCTTATGGCTCCTATGGCAGTACGGTGGACCCCTGGTTCCGCTCTTCTGTAATTTCACTTCTTGATCGTGGCTTTGTATTTGCGATTGCTCATATTCGCGGCGGTCAGAAATTGGGGCGGGCATGGTATGAAGATGGAAAGATGTTCAATAAGAAGAACACGTTTACTGACTTTATCGATGTAACCAAGGGCCTGACCAAAATGAAGTATGGCGCCTCCAGTAAAATATTCGCTTCTGGTGGTAGTGCCGGTGGCTTATTGATGGGGGCCGTTGTGAATATGTCTCCGGAGCTATACCGGGGCGTCACTGCGGCCGTACCGTTTGTTGATGTTGTGACCACAATGCTGGATGAATCTATTCCCCTGACAGTCAACGAATATGATGAATGGGGAAACCCGAATAATAAAGATAGCTATGAGTATATGCTGTCATACTCACCTTACGATCAGGTGAAGGCACAAGACTACCCCAATATGCTTGTAACTACTGGTCTGCATGATTCCCAGGTACAGTATTTTGAGCCTATGAAATGGGTAGCTAAGTTACGTGAACTTAAAACGGATAAAAACCAGCTGCTATTCAATGTAAATATGGAGGCTGGGCATGGGGGCTCCTCCGGTCGTTTCCGCCGTTACCGTGAAACTGCTCTACAGTATGCATTTTATCTGGACCTAGTTGCACCGGGAGCGATAACCTCTCCAGTAGAGTAGCTGGAATTCCACTTGAACAAAAACCCATTTCTCTGCATTTCACAGATGTAGTGAAAGTGTAGTTTGGAAATAAGGGAAGCAAGAATTTTGGTGGTCTTGCTTCCCTTTTTAATTTAAGGGGGGGAAGTCCACTAAACAGAGGGAAGGAAAGAATACTCTGCGCTCGGGACCCTATGAGGCATGGACGCCGATTACGAGTTTACAGGAATGTAATCACAGAGCGTCTCGAGTGCAGTGTATTCTTTCCTTCTGACCTAGTAGTACCTACCTGCGATAGTCCAGCGGCGGCTTGCGATCACCGAGAAGAGGGGTGTACTCAAAATTCTCTCCACGCTTTTGACCAAACTCCTGCTTAGCCTGTTTTATCAGTTCCGGGCGCTTCAGTAATTGAATTCCAGTAAGTGCCAGGGTCTCTGCAGCCAAAAGCATACCTTTGTGGCCAATACCCATCCCACCAGCTGCAACTGCCTGCCAGGTATGGGCGGATGTACCGGGCACCCAGGTCGCGGTGGTAAAGCCACCGGTAGGTACATTCCAGCTTACGTCCCCTACATCGGTGGAACCGGGGAAGGGGGCCTCACTGGGGTTGTAGTCGACAATATTTTCCTGATCGCCGATCTGGCGGCCGGGGCGATGAGCGAGTCCTTCCAGGCTCTCGGCAAACTCCAACTCATCCGCTGAGTATTGGATACCACCAAATTGACGCATACTGGCATCGAGAAGGCGATTCAGGGTTTGGTTTGGCAGCAGGCTATGGTTACCATGAATTACCTCCCACTCGACTTCAGTGCCTGTGCCTTGAGCGGCAGCGCGCGCAATCTCTTCCACGCGTGACCAGATCGGCGCTAGGTCTGCAGCACTGCGGTCACGTACATAGTAAAAGACCTCAGCATCAGCGGGAACGACATTCGGCGCCATACCACCATTTGTAATTACGTAGTGAATTCGGGTGCTATCCGGCACATGCTCACGGAGCATGTTGACCATAAAATTCATAGCCTCAACACCGTCCAATGCGGATCGGCCACGTTCAGGTGCGGCAGCTGCATGGCTCGCTATACCCTTGAAGCGAAATTTTGCAGATTTGTTTGCCAGGCTGGACTGCGGGTGAGCCTCGTTCTGGTCGCCTGGGTGCCACTGTAAAACTATGTCGGTATCTTCGAATGCACCAGCACGTACCATATAAACCTTGCCTGAGCCGCCTTCTTCGGCCGGAGTGCCATATAAGCGAATCTCGCCATCAGTGTCGGTTTCCCGCAACCAACGACTTAACATAACAGCCGCTGTCGTAGAGCCAGCGCCAAATAAGTGGTGTCCACAAGCGTGTCCAGCCGCCTGCCCCTCCATGGGGCTGTGATGGGGTACCGCCTTCTGGGACACTCCGGGTAGGGCATCCATTTCCGCCAGCAGTCCAATGACCGGCCCTCCGCGTCCCTGTTGAAAGGTGGCGACGAAAGCCGTGGGTATATCTGCAATACCCTCTTTGATCCTGAATCCCGCAGCTTTTAGCTGGGCCTGGATCGCCATGCTGCTGCGGGTTTCCTGATAGCCCATCTCGGCTAAGTTCCACAAATGATCGGCGAGTTCAATGGCCTGGGCTTCCATCTGTTCGGATTGACTACTAACCCAGTTTGTATCCTCGGACAGTGGTTCAGGTCCAGCGGCATTTGTTGTGGTAACTGAGATAGCAAGAATAAGGGCGGGGAGTGTACGTCGGACCATATGGAACTCCTGCTGTTATAAAATAGATATTCAAGAAAGTAGATGTATACAAGGTAACAGTTTGGAGGCAGTTTTGCTCTGTTTTCATGATTCAGGTGAATCCTAATCTATTTACCTGAAATCAGGCTGGCAGTGAGCCTCCACCTAAAAGTCTCTTGCCATTTCACTAGTTGTCCTTGCTATAGGCTGATATAAATCGGTATGAATTTTTGCGGAGTATTTTTGCATGCGTAATTTTTTAGATATTGAGGCTCCGGTAATTGATAGATTTGGAGGGGAGGCTGGCCTTGAAGCAAGATTGACCAAGCCCAAGGTGGCGGAGCAGATTCAGTCCATCCCCAATAGTCAGTGGCTATCTGCTGCCTCAAGAGCTGTTTTTCAGGCAGGATTTAGCTGGAAGGTGGTGGAGAAAAAGTGGCCAAGCATTGAGAATATCTTTCATGGATTTGACTTGTCTTTTTGCCGGTATTTGCCGGAGGAAGTACTAGATGAGCTGATGCGCCAAGAGGGGATGATTAAACATTGGACGAAAACGCGATCAATACCAAGGAATGCAGACTTCTTTTGGCATTTGTCTAGCGAGCATGGCAGTCTGGGAGACTATTTTTCCCACTGGAATACAGCTAACTATATAGAAAACCTCAAGTACCTGCGCAAGGGCGGAGATAGACTGGGCGGGAAGACTGCCCAAGTATTCTTGCGCCGAATGGGCATGGATACCCTGGTTTTTGCCAGCGATACCATAAGGGCGCTTGTTAGGGAGGGAGTAGTGGATAAGTCTCCTTCTTCAAAAAAGGATTGGGCTGCATTACAAGAAGCAATTGAAACCTGGCAAATGCAATCCAATCGCAGTTTGAATGAAATTAGCCAGATATTATCTTTGTCCGTGGGTTGATTTTAGGAGCGCCGGATGCCGGAGGATAAAGCCTAACCGGAAACTGTGTACCATAAATTGCCCCTTATCGAAAGCCCTCCCCAATCGATTTATGTTAATAATCAGTTTAGGGCAATATTATATCTATAGATTTCACTTTGATTATTGATTAGCCATAAGTGACAAATAACTCTGTAGATTGCTGAAGCTTGACAGTATGTGACCATGTACTACTGGGTCAGAAGGAAAGAATACACTGCACTCGAGACGTGCTGTGAATACATCCCTATAAGCTCGTAATCGGCATCCATGCCTCATACGGTTATTCTTTCCTTCCCTCTTTTTAGTAAGTACCAGGCGGTCGAGAGTAATAAATACTATTTTTGGGGCTTTAAGCTACTTTTTACTAATTCATTGTTGCTGGCAACTGGAGGCTGCCTGGATGCGAAAGGTGGCTTTTCTACTGGACTTTACTCGCTATTTCCCCTCATTTATAGAAGACTTTCTTTAAAAGCCTTCCAGCTGGCTTCTATAGGTATGTCTACAGCCGGCTAAACTTTGAAGTGGTAGACGTTTCTTTCTTTGACTGTTTCACAGAAAATCGATTGCAGACCCTATATGGTCGCCGTTGTTTCAAGCTGGGGTAAACCGGCTAGGCATCGGCCAATGACTACATTTTGCAGCGATTTACTGGAAGAGCACAACTTATGGGAACAACATTTAATAAAAAGTTACTGTCACTAACATTGATAGCGCTTCTAACTGCCTGTGGTGGTGGAGGCTCATCTTCAGATACCGAACAACCATCAGATAATGGGCAGCCTTCAGGTGGTGATGGTGATGGTGGTGGTGGTGGTGATGGGCAAGGTGGTTCAAATGATACGCCGATATCCGATAATGTTGGTACTTCTGTGGTGGTCAGTGATGATGTAGAAGTGATTAAGTTGGGTGATGCCACTTTAACCTCTGTAGATGTCACCTTGCCTGAAGCGATGAATAATGCAAAAGAAGTTTATCAAATGGCTCATTATATCGCTCGGACCGATGGCGAGCAGAATGAGGATGATATTGATATTCCTATTCGCAACTATGTGGCTACCTGTGCGACGGATACAGAGACTCCTCGAATGTTTGTGTCAACCACTTTGTCGGAGGGGACCAGTGCCGACGATGCCACTTACGGGTCAGTGTATGAGCTAAAGTATGACCCTGAAACCTCCAGTTTTGATCAGACGGGTAACGCGACAATTTTAAAACAGTGTCATGAATCCCATGGTATTGCCGTGAGCAAGGATTGTTCCCGGGTAGCTGTTCTGTGTAATCAAGACTATCGGGCACATGAGCGCTATGAGGTGCAGGGAGACCTTGTAGAGCAGTATGGTAGCGGCGATATGACAGTGGAAGATAATATTGACAAAATTGAAGCTCGAATTAGCGATGAAATCGGTTTAATGGTGGCTACCAATCATGGAAAGTTTATCGATTTCTTTACTGAGCACCCTACATTGGAGTTTGGTGATTTTCTTCCGGGGCTAAAAAGTAATTTTCCGGATACTGATTTTGGTGATGCTCCATCCTTTACCACTATAAAGGGTTCGGGAATGAAGGAGGAGATGGAGTATATCATCGATAATCTATCCTCTGCCGATCATGACGCTCTTTTGCAGCATATACGTGCTAACGGCTATAAATATAATGATCAGATCTGGCTGTTGGAATGGGAGAGTGAAGCGCTGAGTGAAACGCCCGATGCCTATGTTGTTAATAAAATGCATGGCGGCACTCATTTGGGCACTGAAGAACTTATCTATGTGGGCACAGATAGCCAGGGGCGCTCTAGTTATGCATTTTCTGTTTCCGCTCGAGGGTTCGACGAAGAAGGGGACTCTCATTATTCTGCCGGCCTAACAGTTATTAATCGAAATGACTGGTCGTTAAATATGAATGGCTCGGATAATCGTGGTTGGGACTGGGCCTGTGGTGATGGTCATGTAGTCAATATTCGTGCGTTTTATAACTCCGATAATGAAAAGTATGGCGCTCTGTGTACCAGTGATTGGAATGACTGGATTGGCGATACACATGGCCAGCTTGGAACTATCGCCGTCAAAATGGAAACTTCAAGCTCTAGTTCCGAAGGCTATTTTAATCATTTTGTGCCCTCTACCGCGACCGCGGCCTCTAATGGCGGCGGTCATACAGTTGTGCCGTTGGATGCAGATGCCAACCTAACCGTTATTGTTTCTCCCAAATTTATTAAAGATAACGACATGGAGCGGTTTCTGCAGGATGAAATCCGTGTAGACCCCAGTGATGAAGGTCCATTTGACGAAGAGTGTGCAGATTATGACGAAAATAACTGCTTCCTCTCTTACATGAGCTATAAATCTTGGAACGAAGGAAGCGATAAGTATCCCTCGATCGAGCGTCAGGGGCTTTATTCCGGGGATGCTTTGGATTCTTCTTCTCTAACCCGTATTGGTATTGCTAAGGTCAATGGTAATGGCAGTATTCGCGGGCAAGGCTTTAAGTGGTTGATAGAAGATGACGATTGTCAGATTAGTGACCCGCAATTAGTCGACTTGAAAAACGGTCGCTACCTGTTTGGCTATGCCAAGTTCCAGTGTATTTCAGATAACCTACCTTTTGATCGCATCTACAGTCCAAACTCATTACGCCTTCTGGTGCCCAAAGCCTACTACGTAATGGAAATTGATGCGGACCTGAATGTTCTTGAAGGGCCGATTCAACTTCCTAATCATGGTTGGGGTGGATTGGATGAGCCGATGTATTTAGGTGATGGCAAGGTTGCCTGGAGCTACATTAAGAACCCAACCTATGGAAACTATGGTGGTGGTCAGCAAAACAAGTGGCAGGCGATGATTTATCACTCCAAGAGCGCTGACTAAGCTGTCTTTTATTTGCTCTATTGATAGAGTGTGGGCCTTTATCCAATTATAGAGTTCATTAAAGAAGGGGGGATTTCCCCCTTTTTTACATATTTATTATTTGAGTGACTTTCAATTCTGTTTGCCGTTTCTTTTTTACAGTCTTTATTCTTCCTCTCCAACCCAAATTGGTTAAATATTGGTCGTTTCAGCCACGTTACGCTGAATAAATTTGGTTAATTATTGTGTGTTAGCAATTGTGACTAGCTAGTCCGCAAGCCTGTCGCTCCGGGTTCTCCTTTGGCGCTCGAAGTCCTATTACCGCTATGTATTCCCCAGATAAGTTTGTCAATCCAAAAACATTCCCGGCCAATAAAAAAATAAATTTTTGGAAGTGTGAATTAGTGCCGGAAAAAATATAAGGATACAACAATGATTTTTTGTAAACGATTAGGTGCATGTCTTTCCCTTGCGCTTGCAGGCCTTTTGGCTTCCGTTTCCGCAGCAGCTGACAACTGCTATATCCTTGTCCATGGTCATGGCACTGAAGGGCATATCAAACAGCGCACTAATTCTCAGGGGCACCTGGAGCAGCCAGCTCTGGATTACTGGAGTGAGGCCTTCTTTGATAAATATAGCGGCAGTGATTTTATTCAGCAGCTGCGCATGAATGGTGGCCATTACGGAGTGGTTGGATATAACTCCACCGATGAAGGTGAAATGCCTTACTGGCATGACGGCACAGCCGGTGAAATTGCTCGGCAGATTATTGATATTCGCAGTGGTAAAGGCGACGGTTACCAGCACGATAACCAGTGCGAAGCCGATGATACTTTTTGGGTGATCGCGCATAGTCAGGGCGCCGCGCAAATGATGTACCTCACGGGTAATGCGGTACCTGGCTCTCCTTACTACAATCGCGCTTATAACCAATTTGATACTAATACTGTCACTGAAAGTGCCAAGGTCTGTACTGGCAGTTGGTTCTGGAAGAAGTGTAAAACCGAGACCAAGTCCTATAACGTAGCTGGATTGGATGAGCGTTATGCGGTTGAGGTTGACTTTGATAGGGCGATCACTGGTATCGCTGCAATCTTCACCACTGGTGGTGCTATTACCGGCACGGAGTTTGTTGATCGACTGTGTAACGGTAGCTGGATCGAAAGCGTAGTGAATGACCTGTTTATCGGCCGTGAGTGTTCCGCGGTACGTTATTTACAGACTAACGATGTCTATGCCGTGCGCAACTATGTTGGTACAAACTTGGCGGCCCCGGTTTATACCATTGGCGGCTATGCTGGTTTCCCAGGGGTTGCAACTGCAAGCTCCATACTGCTGGGTGGAGAAGATGATGGCTATATCAATTTGGCTTCACAGATGAACTGTGCTGGCTCCGGTAAGCGCAACCTGTGGTCAAACCTGAAAGAGTATAAAACCTTTTTGGGGATAGCCTATGGGAGTGCAATTTTCTCTTGTGATAACGACCACAAGGGTACTGCACGCTCTTATAATCTGGCGAGTTTATATACCGACCACGATGCTCAGCGCAATGGTGGTATTCTCTCCCCAGATTATGAAGGTATTCCTAATGGCTTGAACTGCGGTGCCGGTAAAAACAGTGCCGGTCGTATAGCTGCCTGTACTCAGTAAAAATACCTTGAGGTAGCTTTGTACTCAGTAGGGTACAAAGAGAAGTTTGATAAACTTACACAAGTTCTCACAGGAAACCCCCACTCATCTTGAGTGGGGTTTTTTTTATAGGGTGTCCATGGTTTATTTTCTATCCGGCAATATTTAGTATTGAACGCTGATGTTGCTTTCTTGTATTGACAGCCGGCGCAGTCTTGCAATTTCCTCTTTAAAAATTTCGTGGATGCCAAACCGATAACTATCTGTGCTATTGGCTGCATGGGTGCCTTTGGCAATTGTTTTAAACGCGATACGCCAGGGTATATTTTCTTGTTGCAGCCAGTATTCCTGCCAGGTGATAGCATCCTTACGAAGCTCAGGGCGATCGTCCGAACCGCTAGTGATTACCAATGTTAAGTCATCCCTACTCGCAATAGCTGGCTTTCCATAAAAGAAGTTCTTTTGTGGTAGAAATGTCGGGTTGCTTGCTATTAGGCCTTTGAATAAATCTGGCTTGGTGAAGGCTGTGTAAAGTACCAAGTGCCCTCCCCGGCTTTGGCCGAAGAGAATACGTTGGCGAGGATCAGCTGAGTAGCGGCTTTCAATAGTTGGCAGTAGTTCCTGTTCCAGGAAATTAAGAAACATCTCCGCTCCTCCGCGATCCGGATTGCCATTGGCAGCTGGTGTTGAGAAGTCGTAGCTGCGTTTGTTAATTTCCGGATCAAATGAACCGTAGGCGATACCAACTACGATAGCCTCAGGAACCAAATCATCATACTGCATAAACAAGTGATTAGTAGCAAGTATTGGAAATAGGGAGTCTCCATCAAGCAGATAGACTACTGGGTAGCGTTTTTGATTGTTCTCATTGTACCCTTCGGGAAGACGAATATAGATATGATAGGGTCGACCAACGATCTCTGAATCCAGTTTGAAATAGTCACCCCGTAATGCGGGAAGAAACTCTAGCGGCTGGATACGACCTTTACCGCTCTCTGCGTTAATGGAGTCTGGATTACACCCAGTCAGAAATCCGGTAAGTAATAAAGGAAATAGTAAGTTAAGTAATGTTTTCTTCATGAAATTACCTATATTTTTGCAAGCAGAATTTTGCGATTAGATTGTATCTTCTCAAGGGCTGGCTCGCAGAGCAACAACAGCGTGATGACCCAAGCTGAACTTTCGTTGATATAGAGAGGAAGCCCAGAGCGATGCCCCCCCTCGGCCCCGGCTGCTTTTCTATCTTGATATGGGGGCTTTATTTCCTGCTCAATCCAATGGCTATTTCAGTTCCAGAATGGCATCAAATTCAAGGATGTCTGAGGGACTCAAAACTTATACTTTTTGAAGTCGGATTGGAGTTATTGTCAATTCTGGTGTTTAGCCAGTCTGATCAAGCAGCGCTCTGATCGGTGGTTGTCGCTTCCTCTCCATCCGTGAA
>NZ_JBGMEK010000026.1:0-67675 GCF_041447265.1 Microbulbifer epialgicus | reverse complement strand
TCGGTGCCAAAAAAGCTGGTTTGTTGGTACTGATCGGTGTCCGTGAGCATCATTATCCTTGAGTATTTCGACCAGAAATTTGGATCAGAATAGCGAAAACTGGTCGAAATGGCTATGTCATATATCCACGTAATCCTAGTGCCACAAGGTCTGGAGACTTTTTTCAGGGTCGACTAATTATCATCCGGAAGATATCCAAAACGTTCAATCCCTGTTACAGGCAAACCATATAAACAGTCAAATCACGATTGATTTCAGCATGGAAACAGCCAGCAAATCTACAAAAATCAACTGGCAGTATGTGATTCAGTAGCAGCGCAAGTTGCCAGTGGGCAGCATTCGATTACAGGAGTTATGATTGAGAGCTTCTTGAATGAGGGGCGCCAGGATTTCGACGGTCCACTACCACTAATATATGGAAAATCCATAACCGATGGCTGTATCGATTGGCAGGATACTTGCTCACTTTTGGAAATGCTGTCTGAAGCGGTATTCAGACGCAGAAACTTATATCATTCCAAACCGCTTAATATCCAAAAGGCTCACAATCAGGCAATTTAGGTTTCCCGTATTGATTAGCGTTAATAGCCAGCTGCGGTATAGGACCCGAAACCACGGCGATACACCAGCAGCTCCCTTTCAAAGGATAAAACTCTCTCCCCTTTCTCTTTTACGCTCGATAGCTGATATGCAGCAAGCTCTGCTCCGGGCGAGATTTAGGTCCGCATTTCCCAAGAACTTCAGACTCAAATATAGGGTATTACTATATACAGGCTCAACCTTGCAATTTATATTACTCAGATTTGCGGCTACATTCCTTACTGTTGCCAAGTGTGCCAATTGCAATGGGAATCTAAGAAAAAGTTAATCAAAATTACTAAAAAGAGGTTAGGAAAGAATACGCTGCGCTCGGGACCGTATGAGGCATGGATGCCGATTACGAGCTTACAGGGATGTATTCAAAGCGAGTCTCAAGTGTAGTGTATTCTTTCCTTCTGACCCCGTAATACAGTAGCATAGATACTATCGATAACTCTCTCAGCTCACATGAACAGCCTAAGATACAAACTTATGTACCTTTAATAATTGTTCGCGTTATACCCAAGACTTCGTCACCTTAAGGTTAGCTAGGTTCTATGCTTCCAGAGCTTAAACCCAAAAAATAAGAATAAACCGATACAGGCCCAATATACAAAAATCAGTAAACTGTGTTCTTTTACATATTTCAAGAGATCAATCAGTGCAGGCGACAGATAAATCGTCAACACACCAACAGTTGAGCCCAGCGCCAGCCCGGCCAGGGCATCACTAGGGTAGTGCACTCCCAAATGGGGTCTTAAAAATATCATAACAACAACGAGCCAGCCCAGTAGTGGCACAGCCGGCCAGCCAAATTGGCTGCAAATTACTATTACACTGACCGATGTCCAAATAGTATGACCGGAAGGGAAGCTTTCCCTTACTTTAGAGCCACTCCCTGGGTCTCTATTGCTAATCTGAATCCCCAGCAATTTCTGCAGGTTTTTATCAGCATAGGGGCGCAATCTTTTTAAGTGCCTTTTTAAAGGATTACACAGGAGATTACTGGTTATTAAGGCAAACATTAATAGTATGGATATATTTTCTAAGGCCACCTTGTTATAAAATTCTCCCACTACAGCAAAAAAGAATACGCTGAGCATCCAGAAGGGTGCATCCCCTATCAGGACCAAAATATTCAAAAAATGAGACTTTCTATAATGGCATGAGTAGGCCCATTTAAGCAAATTCTGATCCAGGCGAACCAAAGCACTTCCCGCATTTCTAATAGCATTCTTCATGGCGCCAACAACCCGATCAAGCAGACCACACAAAGCTTACGGCTTATCCTCAAAATGGAAATCAATAGGGTCAGATCCGTGTCAACCAAAATCTTAATTATTCCCTTCTTTTGAAACTTAGGATAACCTACATACAAACACATATTTACATTAAGTTGCATATCTTAAACATAGCTATAAACTCTCTAACAGGAAATAGTTTTTTATGTACTACGTAGCTCGGGTGTTTCTCACCATTAAACCTTGATTTTGTAAGAATAATCCCTTCACTGTTATATATGGATTTCCCGTATTCTCGCAATATACTTAACATCTTTCTAAGTATTGGAGACTCCCAAGACTGCCTCGGCTTACAAAAAACAAATGGAGATAGGTTCAATGAGACGAAAGGTACATTTTCTGCTTTAAATTTTTTAAAGGCCTCAATCATAATAGGGTAAAAAATTCCTTTAGGAAATTTTACACTACTACGACTAACATTAGATACATACCCGGAGATCCTTCCATTTTCAAAAATAGGATCAAAAAATACAAGACCAATAAGCTCACCCCTATCATAAGCAAAAAAATACCTCCGTCCTTCTCCATAATCAGCTTTTAATGGGCTCATAAGGAATTGTATTTCTCGACTTTTACACTTTCTAGTTTTTAACCATTCATCTGATAATCTTATAACATCTTTTTCCTCTTCGACTTTTTCCCTCTCCTCAATCAAAATATTCTGTTTATTTGCCTGATTGATAGCATTTCTAATATTCACCTTTTTCTTCCCGCGCAAATCCCAATTATTTAAATCAATATAGGTTTCATAACCTATCTGCGTTGAATAAAAGTTACTCAACTCATGCAGCAACAAAGCAACACTCTCTGATACTTGCACAAATATTGGGTTTGCCTTCGATTTCAAAAAGGCTGTCAATAATTGCTCCCTGTCATTTTTATGGCAAATAGGATCTCCTATGGATGCATTTACCCCCCATTTATTTTTATAAGCAATATACCCTAATTTTGGCACGTCAAAATACTCTAAGCCTGACTGAAGAGTGGTATAACTCATCGAATGGTGCCCAAATTGCTTGAAGTAAAAAACCCGCTCTGGCAGTGAAAAAATCATAAAATATAAGCAAATATACTTTTGACCGAAAGGAAAATCTATCAATATCTGACTACAAGAAAAGAAAAACCATCAAGAAAGATAGTAACACTATCAGCGATACGGTATTAATTGGATAAGACTAGGTATAATATTGGCAGATAAATACCCTTTATCTAAGCTTTGAAGACTTGCAGATGCTGCTCTCAAAATCCATACTCTGCCTCCAATTACCAGCCGACCTACTCAAAGCTTATTTTCACCAACTGATTAGCGTATTAATAAACATGGCATGCTAGAGAATACTCAGCACCAGCTCATTTATATTGCTACTCAGCCCATCGATCAATGAAAATGCGATGGTTGTAGTACTGAGATGAAAGGCTTTGGCTGTGATGTTCAACGTCAGATTGAATGTCAGGCAGCAATGTTACAATAGCGAGAGATTAATCTTCATAAATACGCATGCTTGTATTGTGATGAAAGAATTAAACGTGCACCGGCTAAGCTGTCCCCTACTAGCAGTTACTAAACCTCATATTTATGAAGATAAAAATTATCTTTGTCACATGTATAGACGCACTATTCCAGCCTTTTGTATTTAACTTTTAAAATAACACCATAAGTGAAGCTCAGTATATATACCTACCTTTTGCAACTCTTATCTATCCTAAGATTGTGTACCAGCCTGTATAACTAAAGGGGATTTTCGTCATGCTCCCACTAACTGGCGTGCGAATACTTGCCGTAGAACAGTATGGAGCGGGCCCTTTTGGCACTCTCTACTTAGCCAACTTAGGCGCCGAAATCATTAAAGTGGAAGATGTTTCCCATGGAGGAGATGTATCCCGTAGCATCGGCCCCTACTTCGTCAAAGGTGAGAAATCCGACAATAAAAGCCTTTTCTTTCAAGGATTCAATCATAACAAGCGAAGTTTATCACTGAATCTTATGACAGAAGAGGGACAGAAGATTCTTCATAAGTTGATCAAAACCTGTGATGGCTTAACTGGGAACCTGAGGGGAGATGTGCCAGAAAAATTGGGGATTACATATAAGTCGCTTAAAAGCATCAACCGTAAAATTGTTTGTGCACACCTTACCGCTTTTGGCAGGAGCGGAGAAAGAGCCGCTTGGCCTGGGTATGACTATCCAGTGCAGGCGGAAGCCGGATACTTCAAATTGACAGGGGAACCAAATGGACCTCCATCGCGATGTGGCTTGTCACTAGTTGACTTATCTACCGGGGTGGCAATGGCCTTGGCACTGGTTTCTGGATTACTCAGCGCCAGGAAAACTGGAAAGGGAAGAGATATTGATGTTAGCTTATTTGATAATGCACTCTACAACCTCAATTATGTAGCTATGTGGCAACTGAATGCCGGGCATAACCAGCAACGAGCACCTCGGTCCGCACATTTTTCTTTAACACCCTGTCAGCTTTATACCACCAAAGATGACTGGATATACGTGATGTGTAACAAGGAAAAATTTTGGACTGAGTTATGTGAAGTTATTGGCCAGCCCGGACTCACTACAGATCCAAGATTTTCAAATTTTAAGGTGCGACTTAAAAATCGAGATCAATTAACAGAAATACTGGACAAAATTCTTGCAGAAAAAACCACTGAGGAGTGGCTTACAGTATTTTCTGGGCGAGTGCCAACCGCACCTATTTATGACGTTGAGCAGGCGCTGGCGAATCCTTTTGTCACGGAAAACGGAAGAATTCAATCAATGCTCAGTGATAGTGGAGAAGAAATTAAAATTCTAGCTCCGTCGATCCGCTGTGACGACGAAATGCCAGAGTTTCAGCGGGCCCCTATCATGGGAGAAGATAACCGAAGCATCCTTACTGAATTAGGATACTCAGATGCTGAGATTACCCAGTTGAAGGATCGAGGGATTATTTGAGCAGCGGGGCTGCGAAAAATCGTTGAACGTTAGCTGCGGGTGTTCAGTTTTTTAACTATTTCAGTATATTAAAGTTCTCAGCCAAGAGCTGTATGCGTAGTGACAGCCATTCATTTCTCGGCAGAGTAATAGGAATAACCACATTGCTAGCGTATTCTGCAGGGCCACAGTTACCCTGATGGCGACCAACCAGAAAGCGCAGCCGGGATTCTTGGGCAAAGTCACAGCTTATAGAAATATCTTCCAGTGGCACGAAGGTTTCAAGCTTCACCACCTGTAAAGCGGAACCCACGGAACCTCGATAGGCACGCATCAAGCCCCCAACGCCCAGCTTGGTGCCCCCAAAATAGCGGGTCACTATGGTTCCCACGCTGCCGATGCCCTGCTTAAGCAGCAGCTCTAGCATAGGGCGGCCAGCACTGCCAGCAGGCTCACCATCATCATCCGCTTGCATCACTTCCGGGTTGGCAGGGTTGCCAATCACAAGCGCTGTACAGTGGTGACTGGCATCCGGATATTTTACCCGAATCAGGTCAAGCTGCTGCTGGAAATCTGCCTTACCTTTGACTGGGCCCAACCAACAAATAAAGCGGCTTTTCTTTTCTTCGGTTTCACTGACAACGGGAAACGAGGGAATCTGATAGGTCACCGGCAAACTCGTCCCAATGCTGGGTTTTCAGCTTTTCGTAAAGGGGCTGTAGCTTGGTTTGCCACACCTTGTTATCCACTACTCCCACATGCTTACAGCGGATAGTACCCTCAGCATCGACCAAGAAAGTTTCCGGTGCCCCAAACACCCCCAGATCGAGAGCCAAGCGCCCTTCCCGATCGGCAAGGCTGTAAAGATAGGGGTTATGAAATTTCTCCAGCCACTTGATCGCAGCTTCATCCTCATCCTTCATGTTGATTCCAACAATAGGAACGCCCTGCTCCGCCAAGGCATTCAGGTAGGGATGCTCCACCCGGCAAGCGACACACCAAGTCGCCCAAACATTGAGCAGGTGCGGTCCTTTGGGCAGATCGTCTTTTTGCAGACGTTGGTTATTATCGGCAACATTCTCCAGGGAAAAGTCTGGCACCGGTTTGTTTAGGAGTGCAGAGGGCATATCCTGTGGGTTTAGGGATAGGCCGCGCCAAAAGAGCGCAGCCAGCCCAATAAAAATAATTAGGGGCAAGAAGAGTTTTAATCTGGACATAATGTCTATCCCAAAACTACGCAGTAGCTACTTTACCGGAAACCGACACCTGGCGAGCTGCTTTGGCCTTACGGTAACGTTTGTCCGCTACGGCGATACCACCACCTGTAGCCATCATCAAAGCACCGAGCCAAAGCCACATCATAAATGCTTTGTATTGCAGGCGTACCGCCCAATCCCCGCTGGGGTTCGTGGGGTCCATTGGTTCACCCAGGGCAACATGGATATCCCGAAACAGGCCGGCATCAATTGCCGCTTCTGTCATGGTATTACCACCAGAGAGATAATTACGCTTCTGCGGTAGCAGCTCAGCTACGGGCTCACCATCTTTGCTAACATGCAAAATACCCTCAGTGGCTCGGTAATTGGGCCCATTTACCAAGCGTATTCCTCCAAACTCAAAATCATAGCCCGCTACGGTGTAACGATCCCCTGCTCCCATGCGCAGATCTTTCTCCACACTGTATACCGTGGTCATCACCACTCCCAATACCACCACTGCCACACCGATATGGGCAATATGCATACCGTAATAACTGGGGCGCTGGCGCTTGAGGCCGGCGACAAAAGAGTCGGCATTGCGTGTCTTAACCAGAATATCCCCTATGCTTGAGGTAAATACCCAGGCACCTACAAAAATACCCAGTACACCACCCCAATGGTAATGATCAAAGGCCAGGGGCCAAACCAGGGCAATAATCAATGCGGCCAGGAATGGCAAACGCCATGCACTGAGCAACTTATCCCAGCGGCTGTCTTTCCAGTTGGCATGAATCCCCATACCCAATAGCAGACACAGCACAACGGTTAAAGGCACAAAGAAAAGATTGAAGAAGGGGGGGCCCACACTAATTTTGCCCAGGTTCAAGGCGTCCGCCACCATCGGATACAGGGTACCCGTCAGCACCATAGCCATCATCAAAATAAGCAAAATATTATTTCCGAGCAGGAAGGTCTCCAGTGAGCGGAAGGAGAACACACTACGTGCACTCACAGCCGGAGCCCTCAGAGCAAACAGCAATAAAGAAAGGCCAATAATGACCGCCAGAAACATCAGGATAAAGCTGCCCCGCAGCGGATCATTGGCAAAGGCGTGTACCGATGTAATCACACCGGAGCGGATCAGGAAAGTACCTAGCAGGCTCAGGCTGAAGGCAAAAATTGCCAGCAAAATAGTCCAACTTTTAAACAGGCCACGCTTCTCTGTTACCGCCAGGGAGTGCAGTAATGCAGTGCCTACCAGCCAGGGCATCAGGGCTGCATTCTCTGAAGGGTCCCAGAACCACCAGCCTCCCCAGCCCAATTCGTAGTAGGCCCACCAGCTTCCCAGGGCAATTCCCAGGGTCAGACAGCCCCACGCTACTACGGTCCAGGGTCTGGCCCAGCGAGCCCAAACGGCATCCAGCTGTCCACCGAGCAGGGCCGCAATCGCAAAGGCGAAGGCAATAGAGAAACCCACATAACCCATATACAACAGGGGCGGGTGGAAGATCATTCCCGGATCCTGTAGCAGCGGATTCAAGTCTGTTCCTTCTACGGGCGGGAATGGTATGAGGCGATCAAATGGGTTGGAGGTGAGCAGGATAAACAGAAGAAAACCGATCAATACCATTCCCAAAACGGACAGTACCCGCGCTGCCAGCTCTGATGGCAACTGTCGGCCAAACAGGGCGACAGCCGCTGCCCAGCCTGCCTGCATTAATAGCCACAGCAGAATGGAACCTTCGTGACCACCCCAAACCGCCGTAACCTTGTAAAAAACCGGCAAAATACTGTTGGAGTTCTGTACAACGTATTTAACAGTAAAATCGCTTTGTACAAATGAAATGGTCAGGCAGATAAAAGCTATCAGAATAAAACCAAACACCCCCAAGGCCAGAGGACGCCCCGTTTCCATCCACAAGGGCCGTGCAGTATAACTGCCAGCCATCGGCAGCACTGCCAGGGCAATGGAAAGCAGCAAGCCGGCAATCAGTGCAAAATGGCCAAACTCAGGGATCATATTTTTGCTCCATCAGCACAGCTTTCGTGAGAAACCATAGATTCAGCCACCTCTGGTGGCGTATAGGTTTCATCGTGCTTGGCCAGCACCTGGTCTGCACGCATGGTACCGTCCTGCATCAGGCGTCCGGAAATTACTGCAGCCTCACCCTCGGCAAACAGGTCCGGCAGTATCTTATCGAATACCACTGCCAGTTCGGCTTCACCGTCAGTGATAACAAACCGCACATCCAGGCTATCTTCAGCGCGCTGGACACTGCCTGGCACTACACAACCGCCCGCACGAATACGCTTCTCAAAGGGTACTTCTCCAGCCGCGAAGGCGCTTGGCGCATAGAAATAATCCATATTTTCACGCATCGCATAGGTTACAAAACCCACTGCGACACTAGACAAGGTGACCAGGACAAGTACCAGGATCAGGCGTTGCTTGCGTACAGGATGCATTGTCTTAGTTGAACTCCATAAATTTAAGTTTTGATCTTGTTAGCTAGGCAGTGGTCGCAACTGGACTAACAATTAAATCTAAAACTGTGAAATGGCACCGCCTATGGCCTATGCCGTCTCTTCCACAACTTGCCGCCCCTCTTTCACTTTGCGACGCCGCTGTGCAATACGCTGTTGGTGCTGCAACTCTCTCTGCAGGCGGCGACGGGTCAGCCATGGATAGAGAGCCATAGCGGCAAGAGCCGCAAAAGTAATGGCGTAGGAAACCCACACATAAACTCCGTGGCCATCCATTACCAGGAAATCTGCAAAACTGGAAAATTGAAACTGCATATTATTTCCCCCCGGCCAGTTCCTGCTGTACCCACTGGGTGCGGATCTCACGACGCAGTAGCAGAGTGCGGGTGTGGGTCAGCAGGGTCCAGGCGTATATACAGTAAAAACCGATAATCATGGTCAGTAGCGGATAGAACATACTCGGGTCAATACTGCTGGATTCCGTAAGGCGGATAGTTGCGGGCTGGTGCAGGGTAAACCACCAGTCCACCGACTTGTAGATAATTGGGATATTTACCGTGCCCACCAGCGCCAAAAGAGCGCAGGCCTTATCTGCCACCTGCTCACGGCTGACCGCCTGGGACAACGCCATCACGCCAATATACAGGAAAAGCAGAATCAGCATGGATGTGAGGCGGGCGTCCCACACCCAATAGGTGCCCCAAGTGGGCTTACCCCACACAGCGCCGGTAAAGAGGGAGATAAAAGTGAGCACCGCACCGATTGGTGCCGCGGCCCGCATCACCGCGAAGGAAAGCTTCATCTTCCAGATAAGGCCGATAGCCCCACTGATCGCCATGACGTAATAGCCGGCCAAAGCCAGGAAGGCAGCTGGGACATGAATAAAAATAATGCGGTAGCTATTGCCCTGCTTGGCATCTTCCGGCGCAAACCCGAGCCCCCAAACAGTGCCCACGGCCAACAATACAATACTTGCCAGCGCCAGCCAGGGTAGCCACGCATTGGTCTTTTGGTAAAACCAACGCGGCGAACCTAAACGGTGAAACCATTGCCAAGCCAAGAAGACCTCCGAATCAATTATCCAGGCTGATACGTATCGCCCCGGCAGCAGCGAGCGGGGCCAGGGCCGCAGCGGCGGCCAGCAGGGCTGCCAAAATCGCCAACTGTGCGCTGTAGGCATAGCCATCGATGGCCGCCTGTACCGCACCGGTGCCGAAGATTAGCACGGGCACATACAAGGGCATAACAATTAGCGCCAGCAGCAGGCCGGGACGACGCAGGGCTACAGTGAGCGCAGCACCAATTGCACCAATCAAACTGAGGCTTGCCGTCCCCAGGAACAGTGAAAGAAACAGGCAAAAATATCCCTCAACGGGGAGATTCAGCATCAGTGCCAACAATGGCGACAAAAGGGCCAAGGGCAAACCGGTAGCCGCCCAGTGCACCAGGGACTTCGCCAATACGGCAAAATAAAGCGGCTGTGGCAACAGAGCCAGCTGTTCTAGGGTTCCGTCTTCAAAATCTCCACGGAACAGGCTCTCCTGCGAAAGCATGGTGGCGAGCAGGGCCATCACCCAGATCATACCAGGAGCCATCTTCGCCAATAATTCGGGCTCGGGCCCTACCCCTAGAGGCAAAAGTGCGAGCACTGTGACAAAAAACAGCAGGGGATTGGCAATATCTGCCCGCTTGCGCAGGGCCAATAGCATTTCAATCCTGAAAAGAGCAATAAAACCGGGTCTTGTAAGGGCACCACTCACCGGCGATTGGACATCAGTCAATGACATGCTCTCCCCCGATATCGACAAAAGATTTCTCGACTGCAAAGTCAGACAAGTCGATAAAATCAAGCCCTGCTAAAGCCAGGGGCTGGTGAGAAGTCAGTAGAATGGAACCGCCCTTATCCAGATGCGCGGACATCTGCTTTTCCAACGCCGCCACCCCGGCAACATCCAGGGCTGCTAGGGGCTCATCGAGAATCCATAGGCGCGGCGCCAGCGGCAGGAACATCCGCGCTAGAGCCACACGGCGATTCTGGCCGGCGGAGAGGCTGTGGCACAAGCTGTCCTCAAAACCATACAGTTCCACCCTGTCCAGTGCCTGCAGGGCAGACTCGGGATCCGCTCCATACCAGGTGAGGTTCTCCAGAGGAGTCAATCCTGCCCGTACCCCACCCCGATGGCCGATGTACAAAAGGGACTCGCGCATCTCCCGCAAAGCCCTAGGGAATGGATTGCCACACCACAGGATCTCGCCGCTAAAATCGCTGTTACTGCCGATTAGGGTACGCAACAGCGTAGTTTTACCTGCACCATTACAGCCTTTCACTTGAATCGCTGCACCGCGGCAGAGTGAGAAGTCAAGGCCCTCAAACAAACGCCGACCGTCCCTTTCACAGGCAAAGTCGCGCACTTGCAATACAGCTGGGGACTTGGGAGTCACAGACATTGCTTAGATAAAACCGCTTTGACGAAAATCTGAACGGCATTATACCGGCACTTGCGCCAATTGCATGGTATTCAACACAACCGTTTCCATGCGCTCTTGATCTCGCGCAAGGCAGCGCACAATTTAAGCAACTTCTTGGACGCTGGTATTGGCCCCAACGCTTACCTTTGATATTTTCGCTGGGTCGTGAGGCGGCACCTGGTGCCGTTAGCCCGTATGGAACTGGGCAAAAACTCTGCGGTCGACATCATCAATAAAAATCGATGTGAATCGGTGGCAACACCGAACCAGCCTGTAAGGATGCACAATAATGACTAGCCCCGCTGCTGACGCCGACCGCTGGCTTAAGGCCAGCGCCCTAACCGGCGAAGACACACTGATCAACCGCCAGCCTTTCCCTTTTTTCGTTGCCAGGAATGTTTTGACTGAGGAAATGATGCCCTCTTTCCTGGATGACTTCCCTCGCCTAAAAGGTCCCGGCTACCTCCCCCATGAGAAAGACGAGTGCGGAGCTTCCGTAAACACTTTAATCGCGGAATTTACCGATCCAGATTTTGCCGATGCCATAGGGGAAAACCTGGGTATTGAAAAACTCTCACAATACCCGACTTATGTCTCCATCAGCCGCACCTTGAAAAAGCGCCACGGCAGGATACACACCGATGGCAAATCAAAGATTGCCACCGCCCTGCTCTACCTCAACCCCGAATGGACCGTTGACGGTAACGGTTGCCTGCGTTTCCTCAAGCGCATAGACGACTTTGAAGATACCGTTGCACCTGAAGTATCGCCTGTCTATGGCACTCTGGCCGCCTTTAAGCGCGCAGATAATTCTTTCCACGGCCACTTACCCTTTGAAGGGCAACGGCTGGTTATCCAGGTTGCGTGGCTCGTAAGCGCTGCGGACAAGGAACGCAAAGCCAAGCGGGGCAAACTGTCCCACAAGCTCAAGCAGCTTTTCGGATGGTTTGGAGGCAAACAAAGTGAGGGCGGGAAAGGCAGCGCCACCCCCACGTAAACGGTTATAGCTAGAGTGGCCCATTACCCGGGGCCGCTCTGCTATTCAATTGCAAATACTACATTGAATATCTACGTATCAATGCGATAGGTACAACTCCTTGCCTATTATGGTAGAGTCGAAGCTTTTTCTTTAAACACCCGAAGCGTTTTAAGGATGCGTAGCTGCAGACAGGGCACCTTTAAATATTACGTTTTCTATAATTTTATCGCCCTGAAGCCCCCATGAGCCGGCGCTGACGGATACCAAGAAATTAGTTTATAGAGGTGCCCATTAGATAATGGCAAAAAAAAGGGGACCAAACTGTGCGGCGTTTTTTGGTTCAGTCCACTCACAGGTAGTATTTAGAATTTGATCTGACAGCCACCAATTTTTAGAGGCTGTTTTATCAACTCAAGCTCAGTTTACGAGCATTTTCTTGGAGATATTCTTTCCATCTGCCAGCACAAACGATGCATGAATCAATATCTGAATACATAAGGAGCCTTTGATTAGTTCCGCAATGACTCTGCGAAACTTGAAGACTGCA
Organism: Microbulbifer epialgicus; assembly: GCF_041447265.1. NCBI lineage: Bacteria > Pseudomonadati > Pseudomonadota > Gammaproteobacteria > Cellvibrionales > Microbulbiferaceae > Microbulbifer > Microbulbifer epialgicus. The sequence continues at coordinate 55,191 of NZ_JBGMEK010000026.1, read as the reverse complement.
GTTGTTAGGCTTAGCTTGCCGCAAATAACTTTAGTCCATTGCTGGAACTAGGGTCTTTAAGACCTCCGTGGCGGAGCAATCGAAGCCATTCCCCGCTCGTACGGCTTATTGAAAGACCTAAACATTCCTGTAAAGCCGCGCATTATTGATGGTGAACAGTTCCGGCTAGAGAGGTATCACGTACTACTGGGTCAGAAGGAAAGAATACACTGCACTCGAGACGCGCTGTGAATACATCCCTGTAAGCTCGCAATCGGTATCCATGTCTCATACGGTCCCGAGCGCAGTGTATTCTTTCCTTCCCTTTACTAATTATTCAGAGAATCCCGAAAATGGGTTTTTAATTTTCAAACTCATAGTCCATTAACTCTCGCCTCAAGCGCATCTCCTCCAGTTTATCCTCCACCATCCGACGCGCATCGCGCGGTGGCTGTGACGTAGCTTGCTTTAGTACTTCAGTTGCAATTTGTGGAATATCCACACTGTCAAATTCCATGTATTTTTCGTTAACGTTACCGCTCATACGAAACTCCATAAACTTGATCCGCGAAAGCAAAAATATCCTTATTGCACCCAAGGTGCACTCGCAGATTAGCCATGTAAAACATTCGTGGTCAAGCAAAAATTTACACCTAAACAATGACAGAATTACTTCAATCAACACCAATTATCTAGCATGCAAAAACATCCGCCAAAGAGGCATTTCCCAGTAGGGACCTAACAAGTTCAATGAGAAATTTTGTAAAAAAATTTCGAAAATCACCAAAATACAAACAACGGGTAACGGGGTAACTGAAGGAGAAGTATGTTACCAAGGGTGACAGGCAATAAAGCAGACATCAAAGAAAGCGGAAAAAGTACTGGAAAAGCCTTCTGGTTAGGATGACATGACATTTGCTGCCGTACAGGATAAAATGGCCGCCCTTCGCACCCACAGCCAGCCATATATAGTCTGGCCAAAGTGCATGCCCCCGTCGGTTAACAGGATAAACCACGGACCTCCTAAGTCCGGACTGGTGGTTCGAGTCCACCCGGGGGCGCCATTTCCAGCCACTCTTTGCGGGCTGCAGGGAGGACCTACAAAGGAAAGGCCTTGGCTGAGTGCATAAACAGCGCCAAGAAGAGCCCCATTAACAGCACTCCACCCCAAAACATCCTGGCCGAACGGTTAATACTCCGACCACGCTTTGCTTCTTCCCGAACAGTCTTTCCCATAGCGCAACTCCATTTGACTTGCTGTTTACACGGCAACGATAGCAGCTACAACCCTAGCCAGCATAGGTAAATGCTGACAGACCATCTTCCAAGCTTCAAGATAGACAAAGCCCCGCAAGAGCCGGGCTTTGTCCAGCTCAGTGCGATTACTGCTTCTGTTTTTGCTTCTGCTGCGTATTACCAGGGTTATTAGTACCGCTACTGGTACCGCCCTGCATATTCATCTTCTTATTTGCCTTATCCTTGTCGTGATGACGCCCCATTTTATGCCACTCACCCTTAAATTTGGCCCAGAAGGACTCCTTGGGTGCCTGGGTACAAGCGGTAATAATCATCGGCGTCACCTTCTCTGTGCCCTCGACATCCATAACAGCGGCATCTTCCTTACCGCCCTTCGCATAGCCCGTCGCCCAGTAAACGGCCTTGGGCTTAAACTCATCATCGATCGCCAAAAAGTCCGCACAGGTCCAGTCCTTCGCTGGCTTCTTGGAATGGCTATCCGCGAAGGCAGCAGAAGCAGCAAGACTGGCAATTACCAAAGGAAGGATGTACTGCTTGCTTTTCACAATAAGATCTCCAAGGTTTCCAGGGATGTACCCCTGTGAATCAACTGCAGGTAATGTGCAATCCGCTCGCTACCCAGGATCTGGCCGGCTGAGACCAGCCGTTCATGCCTGAAGACACAGTAAGCGATGGGTAATTGGTATACCCGGTCTCAACACCAGTCCTATGACAGCGGAAACGCTAGCCAGGGCGCCCCTCTAAAGACTGCCTGACCCATTGAAAGCATAGACGCTTTTTTCATTTTTTGGCTTTGCAAGCTCATTTCCACAAAATTGTTACGAGGACTATTGAAGGAACAGTTGATACAGGCATCTGATAGAAAGAAAGTGGGGTAGCATCTTCTGCAGTGGGCTGGGATAAATATCAGATCTTCATGGGAATTTGGTTCAACATCAAAACTTATCTCACAATATGCGTCACCACAAATTACCCGTGTTACTAATTCTTATTTGACCATAAATCAAACTCGCCTTTTGGAACTGAACTACTAAAAAAGAAGGAAGGAAAGAATACACTGCGCTCGGGACCGCATGAGGCATGGATGCCGATTACGAGCTTATAGGGATGTATTCACAGTGCGTCGCGAGTGCAGTGTGTTTTTTCCTTCTGACCCAGTAGTGCTAAAGATCATAATGCCGCTAAAATAGCATTTAACCCTCAATGGGCGAATCCACCCTCATTAATATAATTAATCCTACCTCCAAACTTTATTATTTCCACTTCCCTATCAGACAACTCATTCCTCAGCCATACAGTTTTATTCTTGGTAAGATTTCTAAGCTCTAAAAACCCATTGTCGCCTGTACAGCTTGTGAGATCAAAAAACTGCAGTTTATCTCCCTCATTAAAAACCTCATAATCACCTATTTCTCCCAGAGTAAGTATTAGAATCCCGTGATCAATTAAGTTTTTTCGGTAGCTCATCGTAACACTCTTGGCGATCACACAACGCACACCCAAAAAGCGCAATGTAATAGCCGCATGTTCTCGCCCAGAACCAAACCCCAAGTTCTCACCCGCCACAAGAAAAATATCCTCCTCAATTTCTTGGGCCCGCTCATAAAAAGTATTGTCGATCCGGGAAAACGTATGACGACTCAGCTCCGGAATATTTGACCACAACGGCAATGCCTCAGCACCCGCAGGAATAATATCATCCGTAGTAATATTATCCTCCAGCTTCAATAAAACTGGACCGGTAATAACACTGAGCAATTTACCCAGAACAGGCAATGATTTAATATTAGGCCCTTTTCTCAACTCAACTTTTACTGGAATTTCCTGCGGAGCTTCCATTAGCGGCCGCATATCCATTAAATTTTCAGGCTCTTCGAAATCAGGGTAATCCATACCCAAATCCCTGGGATCACTAATTTTTCCAGTAAGAGCACTTGCTGCAGCAGTTTCCGGGCTACACAAATAAACTTGGTCCTCTTTGGTTCCAGAGCGACCAGGAAAGTTGCGTGGTACAGTTCTGAGGCTATTATGGCCACTCGCCGGTGCCTGCCCCATACCAATACAGCCACCACAACCGGTATCATGCAGGTGAGCACCCGCTCCAATTAATTTCTCAAGGTCACCGCTTTTAATCAGCTCATGAAGCACTTGGCGTGAAGAGGGATTAATGTCAAAGGACATATCATCCGGCACATATCGACCACCAACGATACGTGCCGGTATTGAAAAATCACGCAAGCCAGGATTCGCCGAAGATCCTATATAACTTTGAGAGACAGGCCTTCCAATTATCTCTTTTACCTTTACCACCTTATCTGGCCGCGAAGGGCAAGCAATCATTGGCTCGAGTTCAGATAAATCAATAAATTCCTCTTCATCGTAAGTAGCGCCTTCATCAGCACTCAACTCAGTGAAATCTTCCTCCCGAGACTGTTGACGAAGAAAAGACCTAACCTGATCATCAGAAGGGAACACACTGGTAATAGCACCCATCTCATGGCCCATATTGGCGATAACATGTCGATCCATGGCTGTTAAGCTCTCTAAACCAGGACCATGATATTCAACCACTCTATTCCAGCAGCCTTTAACTGTGTACCTACGCAAAAGCTCCAAAATAATATCCTTGGCACTGACCCACGGCTGCAACTTGCCTTCTAAATACACCCCTAAGATTTTCGGCATCACCAATGTAAGCGGACACCCCATCATCGCCAAGGCAACTTCAATTCCACCTGCGCCCATAGCAAACATTGAAAGAGAACCTGCAGCGCAGCTGTGGCTATCAGCACCAAGCAGTGTTTTCCCTGGAATCCCAAAACACGCCATATGTACGGGGTGGCTAATTCCATTTCCCGGCCGTGAATACCAAATACCAAAATTCCGGCAGGCGCTTTGTAGGAAGACATGGTCATCTCCATTCCTATGATCTGCCTTTAAAATATTGTGATCTATATATTGGGCACAAAGTTCTGCCTTTACTAACCGCGCCCCTAAAGCCTCAAGCTCCAACATGACCAATGTACCCGTAGCATCCTCACTAAGAACCTGGTCAATTTTAAGCTGCAACACTTCCCCCGGAGCCATCACTCCGCTCACCAAGTGGCTTTCAATCAACTTTTTAGCAAGGTTCACTCTGCTCATATTCCCCGCCCTAAGACCAATTGGATAAATCCAAAAGCCTTATCTGGAGAGTAAGCTCTTACAATGTAAAACCCCCATTACAGAAAGAATATTGAAGCTTAAAAATACGGGATGGTGCAATCAGATCTATATATAAAGATTGCTTCAGTGATTGATGATCGATTACTGAAATTTTAAATCTGCTAGCAAAATATGCTCAATTTAAACTTTTTTGGGCATTAAAACCCATTCGTTTTACGATCGATAGAAAATCATGGCAACTCTGAAAAAGAGCGTGATTATTAAACTCTTGGAACTAGAGACTAGATTCCCAGCAAATTTCCAAGCAACAACAACGAAAAAGCCCGACATAAGCCGGGCTTTTAAAAGATGGCGGTGAGGGAGGGATTCGAACCCTCGATGCCTTGCGACATACACACTTTCCAGGCGTGCTCCTTCGACCACTCGGACACCTCACCAAATTGTCACCCTCTTTGAGGGTGATCCGCTTTTCAGCGGAGCTCTCTCTTCAGAGAAATCTTCAAGGAAATCAGGAAGATAGCTGCTGTCTCATCGAGAGAGCGCGCACTTTACCCAAATGTTTCTCCATGTGCAAGTCCTATTGTGCACCCCAGTGCGAAAAAAAATCATCTGGCTGCAAATCCGGTGCTGGGCGGGGAGCTTTCTCCGGGGTCCCACAATAAATGAAGCCATCGATCCGCTCATTCTCAGCCAGGCCCAATCCCTCGGCGACCACGGGGTTACTGGCCAGTGGTCCTGTGCGCCAGTAGACCCCCACACCTTCGGCATAGGCGGCTGTCAACATGGCCTGCACAGCACCGGCGGTGGACATATGCTGCTCCAAGTAGGGTACCTTGGGGTGCTCTTGCAGACGGGTGATAGCCACAATGATCAAAGGCGCACGCAACGGCATAGCCAAAGTGCGCTGACGCTGGGCTTCCGTCTGTGGGACTGCTTCAGCCTGTTCGGCCGCCCGTAGGAAGATCTCTCCCAATCGATTGCGCTCCTGCCCCTCTACCAAAAGAAATCGCCAAGGCCGCAGTCCGGCGTGATCAGCTGCGCGCAAGGCAGCGCGAAAGATATTCTGGCGCTGCCGTTCGTTGGGCGCCGGCTCAATGAGCTTACCCGTTGAAACTCTGTTGTGCAGGGCTGTCAGGGCATCCATCATCTTCTCCAATTAAAGCCTAGCCGCGGAGTGTACCCTAACCGGGTCGGGTAGCGAATACGTGCGCCCGGCATAATAACCCTGCATAAACATTGGTTTTTTAGCAATCTGGCTTTTGGAGGAGTACACTTCGTCAGTAAATCACTGCGCAGCCTGCACGGCACCTGGGGAGAATGGAGCCGCTCGTTCACCTGCTCGCGGTATGTATATTTCTGCTAAACGGACAAAAAGATAACCACAAATGCAGGACCAGCTTGAGGGGAACACAGAGCGGGGCATCAATCCCCATTACTCTACCTATTTTCGCACCCTAATCGGTTTTTCAGCTGCGGGCACCCTGGCAATTACTGTCGATTGGTCCTCCCCCTGGCAATTGGACAAGCTGCTTACCGCTGGCATGATGGTCTTATTAATCGCTTACTGTGCCTTTGCCCAACTCCTGCTTTATAAGTCCCACAATAAAAAAGCCAAAAAGATCCGGCGCTGCCTTACCTTTATCGACACCATTTTTGTCGGTATCACGATAGCCTTAGCCAACTTCAGCATGCTGCCATCACTGTTGTTTGTCACTGTGGTTCAGCTGAATGCCCTGACCCAGGGGGGCGGCCGCAAGTGGTTTGAGCACAATACCGGCCTTCTCGTTGGTGTTGTGCTCGGCTACCTGATGCATAAGCCCGCACTATTGATCAAAGCAGACCTCACCATTAGCACAGTGACCCTCATCGGAATCCTAACTTACTTGTGCGCCTACGCATTTTTTACCCACCGGCAAATCCGCCAACTCAAAGAGGCCAATCACTTACTCACTACAGAACAACGTGTAAGCAAGGTACGCTCCTACAAACTCTCCAAGTACCTACCACAACGCTTGTGGCGCTCAGTAACTACCGGCGATGAAGAAGCCCTGACCACACAGCGCAAGCTATTGACCGTTTTCTTCTCCGACATCAAGGATTTCAGCCAACTTACCGAGGAGCTAGAGGCGGAAACCTTTACGCTCCTACTCAACAATTACCTCTCAGAGATGGCCCGTATTGCCGGCCAATATGGCGGTACTATCGATAAATTTATTGGCGATGCGGTGATGGTGGTCTTCGGCGATGATCAGAGTAAAGGCCCCAAATCCGATGCCCTGCGCTGCGTGGCCATGGCCCTGGCAATGCGAAAGCGGGTACGGGAAATGAAGCAGGAATGGTACAACAAGGGCATTTCACGCCCCCTGCAGGTCCGTATGGGAATCAACACCGGGTACTGCACTGTAGGTATTTTTGGCACGGCCAACTACCAATCTTACACCGTAATGGGTACCCATGTGAACCTGGCCTCACGCCTGGAGGGCGCAGCCCAACCGGGGGAAATTCTGATTAGCCACGAGACTTGGGCCATGATCAAACACACAGTCATGTGCCGTGATAAAGGCCATATCACCGTGAAAGGTATCAGCACACCAGTCAAGGTTTATCAGGTGACTGACCTGCGCAAAAATCTCGGCGGTCAGCAGAGCTACCTGGAAGAACATGCTCCCGGTTTCTCTATGCACTTGGACCTGGATAAAATACGTAATTACGATAAGGGTAAGGTGCTGCAATCCCTGGAGAAGGCAACCGCCAGTCTCAAGAGCAAGGTCATAATGTAAAGTCCGGTAGTCAGTTGACGACCAACAAATACATGTCGCTACATCGTCGTATGCATCCGCACAGCCAGGTTACCCATAATCCAGGCGGTACCCAGCACAATAATCAGCAGAATCAATGTTGAGAAAAGGACCAGGGCCAAGTTGTCCCGCCCCTCCTTTTGTGTTGTAACATTCAAGAAGTATTTGAGCTGCACTACCAGCTGCGCCACCCCGAGCAACCCAACCAGCAAAAGCACACTTTTGTTTTCCCGGCCTACAGCGATAACCGCCCAGAATGCGGCGAGGGTGAGCACCACCGACAGTACATAGCCTGTCAGATAAGCACGCAAATGGGCCGCATAACCGGTTTTATTAGCCATATACCCACCCGCCGAAATAGACCACCGAGAAAATCCCAATCCAGATTAAATCCAGGAAGTGCCAAAAAAGGGCCAGGCGCAGAAAGCGCAGCTTGATAATATCCAGCATGCCCACTTTCCATATCTGTGCAATCAGTACCAGCATCCACAGGCAACCGAAACTGACATGCAAACCGTGTAGGGGTACCAGACCGAAAAAGGCAGACAAGTATCCGCTTCGCTGTGGCACCCCACCCTTCGCTGCCATTTCAGAAAAGTCGTACAACTCCAAGGCCAGGAAGCCAAGCCCCAGTATCAGAGTCACTACCACCCAGAACAAAAAGCTGGCCTGACTACGCTGATGTTTCATGGTGACTGTGGCGATACCCACGGTAAGACTACTGGTAAGCAGCAGCATTGTTTGCGCAAACAGGCTGCCAAAATCAAATAGCTCCCTGGGGCCAGGCCCACCCGCTGTCGCGCCGATCATGGTGATATAAATGGCGAATACGACTCCGAAAAAAATCAGGTCGCTCATCATGAAAACCCAAAACCCAAAGATCACCACATCCGGGTCTTTGTGAATTGCCCCAGGCACTTCACCAGGGCTCACGCTTGGGTTATTGGTGGAAGGGTTTCCGTTCATCTATCAACCTAGTGCTCCAATTTGGCGTACCCAACATTGGCAGGTGTATTTTCAAGGTCTCTGCCAATCGCCCTGCTCTTCTTCACCTGCTTCAACCACTTTTCCACATCACCCCTCACCTGACTCGCTGGGATTACCCGCTCGCTGTCCCAGCGATAGGTTGAGACTATCACCGAAATAATAACGGCCAGGGCAGATACCAACGCCAGCCACCAAATGTACCAAACCAGTGCAAACATTAGGATGCCAGTCACCAAGCAAAGGATAAATCCCAGCGGATTATTCTTTGGCACTTCAATATCCCGGTAAATCTTTGGCGGCTGGTAGGCGCGCCCCTGCTCCTTGGCCTCGGTAAATTCATCCCGATCCGTCACCCGAGGTAATTCTGCAAAGTTATAGGAGGGTGCCGGTGCCGGGATTGACCACTCCAGAGACCGCCCATCCCAGGGGTCTCCCACAGGCACGCGGTTTTTATCGCGGTCACGCAAACTGACATACAGTTGCAACACTATAGTGATCAAGGCACACAGAATCACCATGGCACCAATAAAGGCCACCACCATATACGGCTTGAATGTCAGATCCATATAACTAAAAGAGCGCCGCGGCATACCCAACAAGCCTGCACCGTAAAGAGGGAGAAATGTCAGCATAAAGCCAAGCATCCAGAGAAAAGCCGACCACCGCCCCAACCTGTCATTGAGACGAAAACCAAACGCCTTGGGAAACCAGTAGTTATACCCAGCAAGTAGCCCGAACAACACACCCGGAATTAGCACATTGTGAAAGTGCGCTACCAGAAACAGGGTGTTGTGTACTTGGAAATCCACTGTGGGATTAGCCAGTATCACGCCTGACAGGCCGCCAATTACAAATAAAATCAAAAAGCCGATAGCGTAGATCATCGGTGTAGTAAAACGTATTCGCCCCCGGTACATAGTCGCCATCCAGTCATAGACTTTCACCCCAGTCGGGACGGCAATCAGCATGGTCGCAATACCGAATACTATATTGATCGTGGGGCTCTGACCCATAGTAAAAAAATGATGCAGCCACACGGTAAAACTCAATACAGCAATACTCATAGTGGCAAAAACCAGTGACTTGTAGCCATAGAGCCGTTTTGCGGAAAAGGTGGAAAAAACTTCAGAAAAAACACCGTAAGCCGGCAATACCAACAGATAAACTTCGGGATGGCCAAACAGCCAAAACAAGTTGGCATAGTTCATCATATTTCCACCGAGATCATTGGTGAAAAAATGAAAGTCCAAGTACCGGTCGAAACCGAGCATCAATGCCGCCACACTGAGAGGCGGCATTGCAAATATCATCAGGATGGAAGAGCAGAGTACCGTCCAACAAAACATTGGCATACGGAAAAACTTCATTCCGGCGGCACGACACTTGAGGATAGTGACAGTGAAATTAATACCCGTCAGGGTGGTACCAGCACCTGAGAATACTATGGCCCACACCCAGTAATCGGGACCCACTCCGGGATTAAAGTCCCCTCCAGTATAAGGTGGGTAAGCAGTCCAGCCACCGGTCGAAAATTCTCCCACGACCAGCGAAACCATCAATAGCACCCCAGATGAAACAGTAACCGCCAGACTGATCTGGTTAAGCACAGGAAAGGCAACATCGCGGGCGCCAATCTGTAATGGCATCGCAAAGTTAACCAATCCGACAACAAAAGGCACAGCGACAAAAAATATCATAATCGTGCCGTGGGTACTGAATAGCTGGGCGAAGTGGTCGGCATAGAGAAAGCCATCGGGAGCGGCAGCCTGTTGCGCCCGCATCACCATTCCCTCCAGTAAACCACGGGTCATCATCACTAGTGCGAACACTATGTACATGATGCCGATCCTTTTATGGTCGGTACTGGTAAGCCATTCAGACCAGAGAGTACCCCATACCCGAAACCAGGTCAGCAAGCCAAGAATGACGATAGTAGCAATAATTACGATGCAACCCGCCGTACTCGCGACGACCTCGCTCACCGACGGGTTACTAATAAGTTTACTGAAGACAAGGGAGTCCCAATTCAATTTACCCAACCAGCCGTAATCAATCATGGCTGCGCCCCCTCTGCTTCCTTATCCCGACCAAATTTTTCGGTACCAGGCTGCTCCTCAATACTGATTGGTTTACCGGAGTGGTAGCGCATCACTATGCTTTGAAAGAGTTCGACATCAGGGAGTGTAAAATAAATAGCCTGGGCAGGCATTTGCGCCGTTGCCAATGCACTATGTGCCTCCTTACGGGTTGTACGCCTGGCCAGGCGATTGTAAGTATCCACGTCTAAAGCAATACCCGTGGCACGAACCAGAGCCACCCAGGCCTGAAAGTCGTCGTCGCTCTTGATCAGTACATCAAATTTTTGCTCGGTAAACCCTTTGCCGGTAAACTGGGTATTCTCCCCCTGGGTTTTTCCAGTTTTGGTGGCAATAAAATTTAGTTTGGTGGTCATTCCCGGCATTACATAAATTTGTCCTGCCAGCGCCGCAATTAAAAAAGACTGCATAACCGTGTCACTGGTCAGAGTCATAGATATCGGAGTGTGCACCGGGACGACTAACTCCCCCACCGTGGCAATTTCCAGCTCGGGATATATAAACAGCCACTTCCAGTCTAATCCCACCACTTCCACTCGAACGGGAGGCACTACCCCTTCAATTTCCTTGTACGGATCCAGGCTACTGGTAGCACGCCAAAGCATAACCGAGAGCACCAGAATCACCAGGAAAGGAACGCCCCACATAACTACTTCCAGTGGTCCGTAGGATTCCCACTTGGGCGCATAAATACCACTACCTTTTTTGCGCCGGTATTTAATCAAAATGACCGGAACCAGGATAAAAACAGGTAACACCGCCACCATTGTCAGTGCCGTGGCCCAGAAGAAATGCGTTTTCTGCTCATGGGCTACCGGACCCAGGGGCATCAGGAAGCTTTCCGAGGCATAGGCTAAGTGTGTGCTAAGCACAACGAATAGTATCGAGGCAGGAATGGTAAATATAAGCCGGAGGGGCACGCGGAATAACCACTCCCATAACCACATCCGCTTTAGGAAAAGCCCCTCAGGCGCGTCAACTTTCCAATCCATTGTAAAGCCTACCGACGATAGGATTCCGCTGGCACCCGTCTCAGGCTACCGGTTAGACTAGATTCACCGCTCACACATTACACATAAAAAGGGCTCCGCTTGGCTGTGTGCTTCCTGCACCTGCTGCACGGTACTTTGCGGCTCGTCTCACCAGAATAGCTGAATTACCTAAAAGGCGGAGGGGAAGAATACACTTCACCCGGGACCCTATGAGCCATGGATGCTAATTACGAACACACAGGGATGTATTGACAGTGCGTCGCGTGAGAAGTGTATTCCTTACTTCCGACCCACTAGTAATTGCGCTTCAACGCCACCTACTAAAAAGGGGGAAGTAAAGAATACACTGCGCTCGGGACCGTATGAGGCATGGATGCCGATTACGAGCTTACAGGGATGTATTCACAGCGAGTCTCGAGTGCAGTGTATTCTTTACTTCTGACCCAGTAGTATTTACCAGCTAAAACGGTTTTCTGGCGGACAATTATTTTTTCTGGGTTTGTAGAACTCCAACCCTATAAGACACCACCCTGCATCATTTTCTGAATGACTGTCTCAACATACTCGCGTGCGTCCCCCTCACGGGGTCGGCGTATATCACCGTCGATGTAGTTCACCAGGAAGGTCTCAGTCTGTAGTGACCAATACAGCTCCTCGCTCGGGGCGATATACAGTCGGGTTTCAACTATCGCAACTTGAGAGTTTGGAATATTCCGATTTGGCCGCTTGAACTCAATTAGCTGTGTCACCAATAGAGTGTCGAATTGATGTGCCGCCAGTACTTCGGCAATTTCTTGCATAGATGGAACACCTACCCCTACCTCAAAGTCACTCCATGTGTAGGCTTCCACCTCATAGCGGTTCAGTTCCTCAACCCACAGGTCCTCGACATACAATCCTACGATCGGACGAGGAACCAAAGTGTAAGCCAATACCAGGGTTTTCCCCAGGGGGCGCCCAGCTATATAGGGTGAATGCCAGGTATCAATGACTACCGTTCTAGCCGAGTGGCAGCCATACAGACAAAGGCACACCAGTAGAAAGAAGGCGCCTCTTGAAACCATCGCTCCCCCCCCCCTCAAAACGAGATTCGACTGGTAAATTGAGTGCGCCAAACAGAGCCATAGGCGCCATCCTTATCCTCCCGGGTACCGTAGAGCGCCTCAACTCCAAACAGCCATTGGGGTGTCGGGGTCCATGTCAGGTTGATACTGCTGTATTGGGTTTCCCGGAATGCGAAGCCAGGCTGGAAGTCGAAATTATCCTGCTGTACCAGTCCGTAGGTAACGACGGTATACAAGCATGGCGTCCACCAATGTTGGTAACCGACATACCAGGCAAGTGTGGGAATCGCCTCCAGCCGATTTTCATAAAAATCATAAGAGGCATCCGCAGGAAAATCATTCAGGAGCCCCCCATATCCCGCTCCATAACTGAAAGAGTATGAAAAAAAATCTGGGGCTAAGCGCCCAGGCATATCTATGACACCACTTAAATTTACTCCCCATCCGGTATCCGAAACAGCAGACTGGGGCTCTCCACTGCCGCGTAAATCCCGCAATATGAAACTGCCTTGAAAATTTACGCGGTCGGTCTGGGAAATAACAGAAAATACGGCATCGGGCCAGCGCGAAACTTCTACAGCTCCTTCAAAAACCCGCTCATCCGGCGCCTCCAAAGCCACCTGCAGACTAAGTGTCGGGTGATAAACACGCTGCCAACGCACCATTGGATGACGTAGGGACGGCAATGCATTTGGCCCCTCATAGTCCAAGGTATTTGGCCAGGCAGTGAGATTAGTGAATGTGGACCAATCCTGGCCGAGTAATAGGCTCCCTCCGACGAAGATATCACTCACCCGCCCGTAAGCCTTGCGCAACTGCAATATTGGCTCGGCAGTAGTGAAGTCTCGAAGAAAATCCATTGCCATTTCAGTGCTGATTTTCCGCCCACCCCAGGGGGTCCGCGTCTCAAATTTCAACCTCGATACCTGTACAGAAACATTAGTCTGTCCATCCTCGCCCTCTGCTGCGGTGCGGTCACTGGTAACAATGGCACTAGTGATGAATTCTGCCGGGCTTACAATGGCGCCAGTATCGTAGTTGGCATCCAACTCCGCAAACCCACTAATTTTGACCCGAGTTTCACTCCCAAATACCTGGATAGAACCGGGCCAATCCGTTGGCGCTTCTGCAATTGCAACCTCTAGTTCACTTGGAGAAATTTCAGGAGGGTGGTTTTTTAAGCGCGGCGGCAGAGATGGATCATGCGGGATGGCGCGACGCAGCTCCTCAACTTGTTGGCGCAAGGCATCAAGTGCCGCACTTTGTCTCTGTATCTGCGCTTCCTGCTCCTCCAACTGACGCTGCTGGTCTTCGATAACCTGCAACAACTGGTCGGCCTCGACATAGACTTGCGCAAAAAGCGATTGGGAATAAAGGGCCTGGATCGCGAACACAATCGCAGCAGAAATCGCAGGGGATTGTGTATTGTTATCCATGTCTTCGGCTTGACTCCATTCCCCTCGGGGTCGGCCCGCTCAAACGGAAGTGCTATTTCAGCAGCTGATACATATTTCCCAGAATTTGATTCGGAAAGCGTAGTTCAAGTCCCTGGGGCACTGCTATTTACCAGGAAGTTCACCTCAAAGAAACTAGCGGAAAAGTGAAAAAAATTAGAGCGGCGACACTATCAACCCCACAAACTAACAAATTGAAGGGTTACTAAGGGGCGGAAGTAAAAAAATGCACTTCTCTCGTGACATACTGTGAAAACATCTCAATAAGCTCGTAATCAGCATCCATGCTTCTATTTCATTATCAGGCTAATAATTGGCCCGACAAATGCTGAGCCTGCATCGGCTGGAGAATATTATTGACGGGCAAGACGTGGTGGCAACTGTTTCTCAATGCGGGTGGAACGCAGGGGGTTAATATCCAAACCGCCACGGCGAGTATAACGGGCGGACACCGTTAGCTCGGAAAATTCCGCCAACTGTTGGAGATCACAGAATATTCGCTCCACGCAGTGTTCGTGAAAATCCTGATGCTCGCGGAAAGAAACGATATAGGCCAACAGCGCCTCTCGCTTCAACGCCGGCCCTTTGTACTCGACCACCACCGTGGCCCAGTCTGGCTGCCCGGTAACCGGGCAGTTACTGCGCAACAGATGACTGTAGAGTGTCTCACTGACATCCTCTTCGTCCTCAACCAGGGCGAGCAGGGCCGAGTCCGGCTGGTATTTTTCAACTTCTATATCCAGATGGTCCAGACAGTACCCCTGCGGTTTTTCCACCGCCAAAGCAGCATCTTCCACATCCATCAGGGTAACACCCACACTGGTGCCCACTGCGGCACTTAAATCACGCGCCAGGGTATCCTGCACCAAGCGCCAGGATTCGAACTTACTTTGGTTAAAGGAGTTCAGGTACAACTTGAAGGACTTGGACTCCACCATGCAGGGGCTCTCAGCGGGAAAGCTAAAGCGTACCACCGCCACCTGGGGCTTGCCCCTGGGGTTCAACCAGGAAAGCTCGAACCCCCACCATTCATCCTCGCCAAAGAAGGGCAGGGCTCCGGCCGAAAGCCCCAGTTGCGCTCGGGAGACCGAGCGCTGGATCGGGTGCAACAACTTGGGATTATAAGTGGACTCATAAGTGGTCTCCCGGCCAAGTGGGAGGTTCTGCCAATCTTCTCTACTCATATTCTTCACCTCAATGCCTCAATCGCTTGCCATGGCTCATCAGGTAAAGCCCCCAGCCCGCGAGAAGTGCAATAAATACCAGAACCCCCAAAAAAGCCCAAGCTACATTTATATCCGAAACCCCCAGTATGCCGTATCGAAAGGAATTCACCATGTAGAGAATTGGATTCAGTTTCGACAGCCCCTGCCAAAATGGCGACAGCAACTCAATCGAATAAAAAACACCTCCCAAATAGGTAAGCGGGGTCAAAACAAAAGTGGGAATTATGGAAATGGCATCAAAGCTGTTGGCATAGATAGCATTGATATATCCCGCCAGGGAAAACAACACCGCGGTCAGGAATACAATCGCCACGGTAACCCCTAGATGTTCAACATTGAGTGAGGTAAAAAACATCGCCACAAGGGTAACTATCAGGCCGACAATCAAGCCGCGCGCTACTCCCCCGAGCACATATCCGGCCATCACAGCCCAGTTGGGCGTGGGCGAAACCAGGAGCTCTTCAACACTACGCTGGAATTTCGCGCTGTAAAACGAGGACACCACATTGGCGTAGGAGTTGGTGATCACCGACATCATAATTAACCCCGGAACCACAAACTCCATATAAGGAAAGCCACCCATATCACCGATCCGGCTACCGATCAGGGAACCAAAGATCACAAAATACAGGGACATGGTGATTACCGGTGGCACCAACGTCTGCGGCCAAATACGCATAAAGCGGCGCACTTCCCGACGGAAAATGGTGCTGAACGATACCCAAGTTAATTTACCGCTCACTCGTCCACGCCCTCCATTTTCTCCTCAGACAGCATGGAAATAAACAGCTCCTCAAGGCGGTTGGCACGGTTGCGCATGCTGGTCACGGTAACACCCTGGGCTTTGAGCTCGACGAAAACCTCTGTTAACGACTGTCCTTTTTCAACAGTGACCTCCAAAGAGTGGTTATCTAACAGGCAGCACTCGAATCCTGTGATTTCTGGGGCCTTAGTCAAGTATTCGCTGCAATCGAGAATAAACGTCTCGCGGTTGAGCGTCTTCAACAGGGATTTAATTGAGGTGTTCTCAACAATAGCGCCCTTGTCGATGATCGCAATATTGCGGCACAGGCTCTCAGCCTCTTCCAGGTAGTGGGTGGTGAGAATAATAGTAGTGCCCAGCGCGTTAATCTCCTCCAGGAATGCCCACATAGAGCGGCGCAGCTCGATATCGACTCCGGCAGTGGGTTCATCGAGAATCAGTAGCTTGGGCTCATGTATCAGCGCCCGTGCAATCATCAGGCGGCGCTTCATACCACCAGATAACATACGCGCCTGAGTGGCCCGTTTATCCCACAAGCCGAGTTGTTTCAGGTATTTTTCTGTACGCTCTTCGGCCTGTTTGCGCGGCATTCCATAGAAACCGCCTTGGGTGGCCACGATATCAAACACCTTCTCGAACTGGCTGAAATTAAATTCCTGCGGCACTACGCCCAGCAGGCGCTTGGCTGCAGGGAAATCACTGTCAATATCGATTCCAAAGATCGACACGCTACCCGCAGTTTTGCGTACCAGTGAGCAAATAATGCCTATGGTAGTGGACTTGCCCGCACCATTGGGCCCCAAGAGGGCAAAGAAGTCCCCTGGCTGCACCTCAAAGCTGATGCCCTTCAGGGCCTGGAAGCCGTTCTCATAGGTCTTCTGTAAGTTCTGGATAGATAGCGCGGCTGTCATCTCTCTTCCTTTCACTAGAAGCGCCATTCAACGCGCTTGCCTGGATGATTTCAACTGGGGGAAATGCCGGGATTTGACAGTGTGGCCCAGCCGAGCAGTAGTCGAAAGCCCCGGGCGAACATCTATAGTCCGGGGAGCACTGGCGCAAACGATAGACTAGGGCCTGTTAACACTAATTTGATTGCACTGCCAGAGGCCACTTTTTTGTCCAGCAGGGCAGAGGGAGCGCAGTGTAGTCACCCTACATAAGCGACTAACGAACTAAGAAGCAATATACCGGAAAATTAAAAAGCCGCTCGATTGAGCGGCTTTTTAATTGGAGCGGGAAACCGGGTTCGAACCGGCGACCTCAACCTTGGCAAGGTTGCGCTCTACCAACTGAGCTATTCCCGCGTTTTGGGTTGGCCCCACAGCACTGCTGCCCGGCCATATTGGCATCCCCAAGGGGAGTCGAACCCCTGTTACCGCCGTGAAAGGGCG
The DNA here is from genome assembly GCF_041447265.1 of Microbulbifer epialgicus. Taxonomy (NCBI): domain Bacteria; kingdom Pseudomonadati; phylum Pseudomonadota; class Gammaproteobacteria; order Cellvibrionales; family Microbulbiferaceae; genus Microbulbifer; species Microbulbifer epialgicus. The sequence goes on along the minus strand of NZ_JBGMEK010000026.1, from coordinate 38,019 downwards.
GTGTCCTAGGCCTCTAGACGATGGGGACAGAAACTTTGCACTACAACCTCTTCGGTCCCGTGCTGCCACGCTGTCCATGGCAGTGCCACTAAAATCAGTGGCTTCGCTTAACAAAACAGCCCTAAAGCTATGCTGCAAAGCAAAATTTGGAGCGGGAAACCGGGTTCGAACCGGCGACCTCAACCTTGGCAAGGTTGCGCTCTACCAACTGAGCTATTCCCGCGTGGCATCCCCAAGGGGAGTCGAACCCCTGTTACCGCCGTGAAAGGGCGGTGTCCTAGGCCTCTAGACGATGGGGACCCAGAATCGCCTCTGTCGTCATCGCTGCGCTTTAAAGTGTAGCTCTGCGTCAGAAGAGGGGCGCATTCTATGTACCGTTCGGAGTGCTGTCAACACCCGAATTAAAATTTTTTCCTTTTATTGTCAGGCACTTACCTAACCCGGTGGATTCCGGGGAGCAGATTTCCGACTCTGGGACAGCGCTCTATTCTCTGCACTGACAGCATGCAGGTGCAACTCTTCCAGGAATTCACGGATGCGCTTTGCATTGGTGCCCAGATCACTCACCCCAACCCGGGAACTGGACCGGACATCCACACGAGAGCCGTCATCACTCTCCGGCCTCACCCGCACGACGATATCATCTGTGAACCCCAGCAGCAGGGTGCGATCCACGGCTTCAAGGTGGCCGCGCTCCGGTTCATAGGAGACGATTTTCCAACCCAGTTCTTCAGCTACCTCCGCGGCCAGCTCAGTGGTCCGCTCGACGGGAAGATGCACATGTAAGGGATAGATATCAGCGTAAACATCGGCCTTCCGTTGCAGCCGTGCCACCGGCTCCCCGGCGTATTCTGCACTGTTCTCCCCAGGCTTACGCAACCCCAGCACCACGCGATACTGGGGTGGGTTGCGGGTATCTGTGGTGATATCGTGGATTCTCGGCACAGTAAAGCTGCCCTTACCCACCGTGATCAGTGGAATGGCCACAGGCAACAGGCCCAGAAGTACTGCCCACAGGGCATTGCTGCGAGTTTCAGCACTATGGCTGCGCATTCCCCAAACAAAGATCAGTAAACTAACCAGCGCAATCGCCAGGGCTAAGGCACCTGCATAGGTAAATACCTTGAAAGCCACACTGAAGTGCAGCAATCCAAATCTCAGCGCAAGCCCGGCCAGAACAATTGCCACGAGCAGCACCCATTGGGTCCACAATAGCCAGCGACTCCAGTGTTTTTCGGTCACTCTTTTTCCTCTTCCCCGCTGTCCTTTTTATCCAGCTGTACTGATAAGGAATTAATACAGTAACGTAAGCCGGTCTCTGTCGGGCCATCGTCAAATACATGCCCAAGATGGCTGTCACACTTGCTGCACAGAATCTCAACTCGCTGCATGCCGAAACTGTTATCGGGAAGCTCTCGCACTATCCCCTCGGCAAACTCAGCATCAAAACTGGGCCAGCCGCAGTAACTCTCAAATTTCGCTGCGGAATCAAATAGAATTTCACCACAACACCTGCAACGATAGACGCCTTCGTCAAAAACATCCCAATATTCGCCAGTATATGGAGGCTCTGTCCCCCCCTTGCGACATACTTCAAACTCCTCATCTGTCAGCTGATCGCGCCAGTAGTTATCGTCTTTTGGTTTTGACATACTCTCTTGTCCCATTTTTACCAGTTCCCGCAGGAGCGGCGCCCGCTGCCAGCGAACTTCCCGGCTTTCGCGTAGCTCGCACGCGGCCCAGGACCGCTCTTGCCAAGCTACAGGACTGCCGAGTTACCATGAAGGACATCCATAAATCTGAAAAACTGCACGGCGTCTGCTATGAGATCCGCGGCCCTGTTATGCAGCAGGCCTACCGTATGGAAGAGGAAGGCCACCGAATTCTCAAACTGAATATCGGCAACCCCGCCCCCTTTGGTTTCGACGCCCCGGATGAGATTATCCAGGATGTCATCCACAACCTCTCCCACGCTCAGGGTTATGTGGAGTCCAAAGGCCTGTTTGCAGCGCGCAAAGCCATTATGCAGGAGAGTCAGACGCTCGGTATTGAAGGGGTAGAAATAGACGACATTTACCTGGGAAACGGCGTCTCCGAGCTGATTTCCATGGCCACCCAGGCACTGCTCAACAACGGCGATGAACTCCTTCTACCAATGCCCAATTACCCTCTGTGGATGGCGGCAACAAACCTCGCTGGGGCCAACCCGGTACTATACCGCTGTGACGAGGAATCAGACTGGTTGCCGGATATCGAGGATATCAAATCGAAGATTACCCCGCACACCCGCGGTATTGTGGTAATCAACCCCAACAACCCTACCGGCGCCATTTACCCGAGGGAACTGCTGGAGGATATCGTCGAAGTGGCACGTAGCCACAAGCTGGTGATTTTCGCCGATGAAATTTACAGCAAAATTCTCTACGACGATGTTGAATTCACTCCGATGGCCAAACTGGCCTCTGATGTGCTCTGCCTGAGCTTCAACGGCCTATCTAAGTCCTACCGTTTAGCTGGTTTCCGCTCCGGCTGGATGATTGTGAGCGGCGCAAAACATCGCGCCAAGGGATTTATTGAAGGCATGGATATGCTTGCCTCCATGCGTCTGTGTGGCAACGTACCCGCAATGTTTGCGATACAGACCGCGCTCGGCGGCTACCAGAGTATTAACGACCTGGTATTACCCGGCGGACGCTTGCGCCAGCAGAGAGACCTGGCCCACAGCATGCTGAATGACATCCCTGGAGTTAGCTGCGTTAAACCCAGCGGCGCTATCTATCTATTTCCCAGACTAAACCTGGATCACCACAAGATCGAAAATGATGAGCAGCTGGTACTGGAGTTCTTACGCCAGGAGAAAATCCTGCTGGTACAGGGCAGTGCTTTCCACTGGGATGCGCCGGATCATTTACGTATAGTTTTCCTGCCGAGGGCAGATGACCTATCCCACGCTATTACCCGCCTGGGCTACTTTCTGGAGCGATATTCCCGCTGATGTTGGACGATTTACATATTCACGATTTTTACCGCGACGCCGGCAGGGTTCTGCTGGCGCTATTCGGCCAGTTTCCCATGCCCGCAACGATTTATATCGAGGATATCGCCGGCCCCGACAGCCCCGATGAATTCGGTTTGCATTCCCCGCGCCATCTGGCCTGCCTGGGAGCAATCAGCTGGCTAAAGCAAAGCGGCTATATCAATTTCTCCCAACTGGTTCGCCAAGAAGCCGCGGAAGAAGTAGTATTAAGCCACCGCGGGTTTCTGTTGCTTATCAATACCGACGCGGATTCCAAGCAGAGCAACGCACAGCTGCTCAATAGTGCGGTGCGTGGTGCTTCATCTACAAAATTACAAACGCTAATGGAACGCCTGATGCGAGAGTTTGCTGCTCACTAAAATACACTAAGAAAATTGCGCCGCTATTTCTGGCGGCGGTATTTAACATGCAACATTTTTAACGCGGCATCCGGATCCCGATCGGGAAAATCCGGATTCTGCGCTAAACGAGTCACTATTTCGTATCCTTTATCAGCGCCGAGGATCAGCTCGCGGAAATGCGCCTCACTATGACGGGGGGAATTGATGACCATCAGCAAATCTGCCTCATCTGCAAGGCAGGCCGGCAATTGTCGTACGAGTTTTTCGTAATTGTGACTTACATCAAAACGGCCTTTCTGGCGTGTAGGCGGATCTACGATACCCAACTGGAAAGGGCCTCGGCGGTCAAAACGCTTGAATTGACGCAGCGCGTCAAATTGCAGGAATTGAATGCCTTTCAGGGACAAGCCATTCACTTCGTGGTTTTCGCGCCCGCGATTTAACACGCCGCGATTCACATCCACATTGACGATTTCAATATCCCCTGCTGCACGAGCCACAGCAGAAAAGGCACAGGTAAAAGCAAACAGGTTCAACATTTTTACAGCCCCCTGTTCCGCCCGGGCACGAACCTGTTCTTCCAACCAAGTGCGCCCCGGTTCTATATCCAGGAAAAACCCAACGTTCTGTCGCTCAAAGGTCAGGGGAAACCTCAGTTCACCACGCTGTGCCATCGGAGCTGCCACAGGCTCACCACACTGCCACTCTATCGGAGCGCCAGTCTGGTAGCGGCGCTGAGTAGCAATACCACGGTAACCGCGCGGCTCTGCCAGTTGCCAGAGCGTTTCGCACAATTCCGCTTCTCCTTCATACTCTTCGAAAAAAGTCACCAGCAGCGCTGGAAAAAAACTGTCGACACAAACCTGCTCCAACCCCTCATAGCAACGGCCACGGCCGTGGAACAGACGACGACTGTCTCTGCCACCCTGTGCTATTTTGGACTCAACCAGCTCCAGTAGCTGCTGCCAATTGGTAGACACTCAAACTTCTCCGTTACTTAATGGGTATAAAATCGCATCCCGGTAGCCGGTAACTACCCGGATAAAGCCGCTCCACTCCCGATCTAATTCCGGCTCACCGCTGTCCACCAACAGGGGGCGTCCTCCAAGTTGAGTTATTTTGGTTTTGGTAGCGACAACCATTAAATTATCACGCCCGACTTCCCGTAGAACTTTTGCGGAAAACTGCTGGTTGCCACGGCCAATCAAATGCCCCTGGCCACCAATAGCAGTGAGCAAGATTTTTATTGGGCCCTGGTGCGCAGCGATCGCCGCCTCGATCTGTGGTGCACCCACATCCGCCTGTTGTAAGGCACTGTCGATCAGCAGATCCACCCCCAACAAAGTACCTTTACAGCCCAGCTCATTCATTATCGCCAGGGTCGTTGAGCCAGGGCCAACAATGTACAGGGTACCGGGGTCCAGCTCTTCAACAATCTCAGCGGCAATGTCTGCCACAGCCAGTTCTTCCACCTCACGCCCGGCATTTTTTACTGCCTGTAAAAAATGCCCCTCCTGGGGCACCAACAATTCGCCGTAATAACGGGTGCTCACTCTACCCTGGCGAAAAGATTGCTCGTCGATATCCCGCACTTCGCGCTCACACAAATCCACCAGCTGACCGGACATGAGGCGTCGTAAAACCTCGCCGCCAGCTTTGGGGGAAATAGCAAAACAAGCGGAATGCATCTTGACTCCGGCAGGAATACCCAGCACAGGGAAATTCTCTCCAAGGGCATTAACCATATTGCGTGCAGTGCCATCTCCACCGATAAAAACAATTAGGTCAGCACCGGCATCGCGAATCGCTTTAGCTGCTTTTTCCGTGTCTGCGGGAGTGGATGGGCTGCTATCGGCAGTCCCCACCTCATTGACAGAGAAACCGAGCGCGCGAGCGGTATCTGCACCCATATCACCGGCAAAACACAAAAGCTCCAATTGCTCGCGAAAAGAGGCTAATGCCTCCAGGGCGATTGCAGCGCGCTTGTGGGATTGGGGCTCGATCCCCGCAGCCAGTGCCTGTGCCACCGTCTCAGCCCCATCACTGCCCTTAAGCCCCGCCGGGCCACCGACACCGGCCCAGGGGTTGATAATCAGCCCCAGTTTTTTTACTTGCTTGTCTAATTGCACTTAAGCCCCAACACCGCTAACTGCTCTTTATCACTTTCACTCAGGTTTTGCGCCGACGAACTGTAATGAGAAAATTCCAGGCGCTTGGGGTATTCTCGGCGCAAACGGTCGAAGGCTTTAGACATGGGCTCAGGGCCTTCCGCCGCTTCACGCAGACGGCAATCATCATTGCGGGGATCATACATTTGCAACAGCAGTTCTGTCTGGGCGCCTCCTGAGACAATTCTATTTTGCGCTGCCTCACATTCCGCACTTTTATCCAACGCAGGTAGTGACAGGTCTAGCGCATTCGACAGTGCCTCTCGAATCATGTGAGTACCCGCAAGCTTGCCGTCCAGGCTATAGCCGGCAATATGCGGCGTGCCCAGGTCAACCAATTTCAATAGTTCAGTATCAATTCCCGGCTCATTTTCCCAGACATCCAGTACTGTGCTAAAACGCCGCTCTTTTTGCAGGAGTTGAAGCAGCGCACGGTTATCTACCACCGCACCCCGCCCGGCACTAATCAGCACCGCTCCATCGCGGATATGTACAAGCTGCTCCGCACCAATCATATGTAAGCTCGGGTAAAGGCCGCTTTTAACCAGAGGGGCATGCAGGCACACAATATCCTGGCTAAGCACCTGCTCCAACGGCGCATAGTCTGGGTTCTCTGGTAGCCAGGGATCGTAAACAGCGCAGGTAGCGCCCAGGTTATGCAGCCGCTTCTGCAGCAGGCCGCCAACATTGCCGCAACCGACAATTCCAAAGCTGCGCCCACGCCAGTCGGCCCCCAGGGCCGCCAGAGCACAGAAGACATATTCCACAACGGAGTTGGCATTACAGCCCGGCGCGGCACTCCAATAAATACCATTGCGCTCCAGCCAGTTGGTATCCAGGTGGTCAGTGCCAATTGTGCAGCTACCAACAAAGCGGACTGGCGTACCTTCCAACAGGCTTTGGTTTACTCGCGTGACCGAGCGCACCAACAGGATATCGGCGTCGGCAAGTTGCTCTCGGGCAAGGGTTCGGCCAGGGTAACGTACCAGTGTGCCCAGATCCCCGAAGTATTGCTCTAGGGCCGGAATATTTTCATCCGCGACGATCTTCAGGCTGGCACTATTCGTTAAACTTTTACTCATGCAAGCTCTCCATCCATACGGCTCAAGGTCCGCTCCATCTTCCCTTTCAGGCCACCGATACCAAACTCTTCTGCCAGGGCCTGGGCCAGATCCAGGTCCACTACTTGCGGGCGTAGATCTGCCACAGTGATACCCAAGGGGATATTCTCTTCCAGGCTGGTGAGGCGCTTGGCCATACGTAACTGCTCTTCAAATTCCTGCAAGCGCTGGGCAAGTCCCTTGGCACCGCGAATAGGTAGTGACGCCACCTGCTCGAGCTGCACCAGGAGCATCTCTATGCCCTCAAAAGCCTCCAGTAGACGCGCCGCTGTCTTGGGACCAACACCTGGGATTCCGGGGATATCGTCACGGCTGTCTCCTACCAGTGCCAGGTAATCGGCAATCTGTGCCGGTTTCACCCCAAATTTTTGCTCCAAGGCTTCACTATCCATATGCCGATCCGCAGCGAAGTCCCAAAGGGAGGAGGCCCCTCTAGCCAACAATTGCCCCAGATCCTTGTCGCGGCTCACAACAATCGGCTTGTGCCTGCGCAGCTTTCGGGTGAGGGTGGCAAGAATGTCGTCTGCCTCATAACGCTCGCTAGAGAAGCTGGCAATTCCCAGGGCCTCCGACATCTCTCGGCACGCCGCCAGCTGGAAGGCCAATGCCTCATCGGGCATAGCGCGACTGCATTTATAGTCCGGGTACAGCTCATTGCGGAAGCAACTGCCCAGAGACTCATCAAAAGCACAGGCTATATGGCGCGGATCTCGCGCTAACATATCCAGCAGGAAATTAGTGAAGCCATAAACGGCTTCGGTGGAGTAACCGCTACGGCTCTCCCAGTTGGGCGGCAGCGCAAAGTAATAGCGGAAAATATAGACGGAGGCGTCAATCAGATAGCTGCTCACGATAACTCCACCAATTGATAGGCATCCTTATCGAGCGGGTCCGGGCACTCAAACTCCTCAGCCAGTGCCAGGGCAAAAGTCCTCGCCCGAGCGTTTGGTCCCTGGGCACAGTAGTCCTGCACCTGCTCCCAGATTGCCTTTTTAAAGGTGTCACTAGGGCCCAAGCCGCTTTTTAGGTTGTCTGCACTGACCCGAAACCTGAAACCACAGGCGCGAGCGAAGACCCACTCCAGCGCCTGAGGCTTGACCTCCACAAGCTCAAATTCAGCCTGCTGCTCACGGCTACGCCCGTCCGCTTCATACCAATAGCCGTAGTCAGGTAGCAGGCGGCGCGCCTCCCCGGCCACACACCAATGGGCCACTTCGTGCAGGGCGCTGGCGGCATAATCCAGGGTAAATTCCACCTGGTGAACCCCCTTTTTCATGGCGGCGGGGCGGTAGTAGGGTTCGGGAAAACCGCCACAAAGTCGGGTATTGAGCCCATTTGGGTCCGCAAAACAGCGATTAAAAACGCCAATTATGCGATCCGCCATAGGTAAACTTGTAGAAACTGAAGCCATTTCTGGGTTAGGAACGGGCAAGGTGTTCTCCGGGGTACCGCAAAGGCGGGGACTATATCAACGCAGACGCCTCGATCAAAGCTGTGCCGCTGTGGAGCCAATTGACAGCGCTGGTTGTATTTCCGCAAATCAACATATACCTTTACTGGCAGGGATGCCGCCTTGGGCACCTGCCCTTTCAGCGAACTCCCGGAGGAGGGATAAAGCAGTCAAATACCCTCCTGATTCAGTCTTCCCTTAGAGATAGGGCATAGGTAGTCGCACCTTTGTCTGAGTGGAGACGGTATACAACCGGCCCTGCCAGGAGGTGTTCCATGACAGACCACAGCATTAACAATGTGGTAGACCTCTTCACCGGCGAGCCGATCGAGACTTCTGCGGACCGGCGCTTTATCCGCCTGTCGCCAGAACTCGACGGCTTGGAAATGCTCTACTCCAACAACTCCAGCGGAACAGATTTCTACAGTCTGAAAGTGCTGTGTTGGGGGCTCAAAGCAAATGGCGAGGTCGTAGGCCTCGTTCCCTGGTTAAACTCAATAGTGGCCTGTCCAGACATCAAGGACCCTTTAGATGGACGCTTTGAGGGCTACTACGATCCCGGCATTGAGGAAATCTTCCACCACCCACCCATTCACAAAGTCGTCGAGCTGGAAACTGCGGCGGAATACTTTGAGTTTGAGAGCAGCAAAGCTGAAGAAGTGCTGCAGGAGATCCCCGATACCATTGGCACCCACGCGGTGTTTATGGATGAGGATCGGGAGAACCTGACGTTAATTGAGGTGATCAGCTGGCGCCTGCACGCCGATGGCGTGATCCATGGCATGCTGATCGACCACGATATCGTTGAGACCACCCCGGTACTGCCGGGTGACCATTGCCTGTACCCCGCACAGGAGAGCGTGGGCTTTCGCTACTTTTTCCAGCACCATATCGCCAACAAGATCAAATCAGAGGACCCGGAGGCATTGGCCGCCATCGCCGCTTTGGTAACGGCGCCATAATCTATTCGACCGACCACTTAGTCGGCAGAGAGTTGTATCCAGGAGTGTGTTGCCGTCCCCGCCATTACGGGCTGGGGCGGCAGCAAAAGATCCCGACCGACTATTCCGCTTTCCTAATCCAGAAAACGAATTCGTCATTCTCCTCAGCGTGTTGAACCAGCTCATAGCCTAGAAATTGGCAAAACTTAGGTACATCCCGCTGGGTGGAGGGGTCTGTGGCAAGCATTTTCAGTACTTCCCCATCGGCGACATTCCGCACCGCTGAGTGCAACATCATTACAGGCTCCGGGCACAAGAGGCCGCGGGTGTCGAGAGTGTGATCAAACTTCATATAGCCAATTGTGCGCAATTTAACGGGCTTCGTCACCCGAAAACTGGCAGTCACCTAAATCCAGGACTGACGCACTAAACTCCTCTAAGGCCCTATCGCGATTTGGGTACACAATGATTTATGTATTGATTGAGCGGGAGATCGCTGCCGAAATGCAGAGTAGCTATGAGGAGGCGGCGCGTAAGGTACTAACCTGCGCCTACCGCACCATAGGCTTTATCGAAGGGCAGACCTATATCGAAAAAGGCAACCCGCTGCGCCGTTTTACCTTGTCGAAGTGGCAATCCGAGCTGCACTGGCAGCACTGGTACACCAGTGAGGAGCGCCGCGCCCAAATGGCTATGTTGAGCCCCTTATTGGTTCAGGAAGAGCGTATTATCGTCCTTGAGACCGCAGCATAAATTGCGCCGCTATTTCCACCGCAGACTGCCAATGCCCTGCTTGAGTAAAACCACTGGCACGGCGTGGCTTAAAGTCGTGATCACCATCCTCCAGCCACTCAACCTCAATAGTGGCTGCTAATCCGTAAGTATTTACTTCTACACGGTTACCTAGACGGTCTCTATCTCCCTGAACAATAAGCATCGGGCAGGAGATCGCCTGTAAATGCTCGGTGCGCAACTTATCCGGTTTGCCCTGAGGATGGAACGGATAGCCCAGGCAGACAACCCCTGCAATCAAACCCTCGGCAAAGGTTTCATCAGCAAGCAGGCTCGCCACCCGCCCCCCCATGGATTTACCACCAATAAATAGGGGTAAGCCTCCCGAAAAACGCTTAATCTGTTCGCGAAAACACTCCTCGAGCTGGGGCATGGTATTAGGCGGGCGCTTACTACCACCGGTGCGACGTTGGGCCATATAGGGAAACTCAAAGCGCATCACCTCTACACCCTGTCCACATAGCCCCTGGGAAAGAGCCTGCATAAATTCACTATCCATGGGCGCGCCAGCACCATGGGCAAACAGAAAGCGGACTTTGGGTGACTGGGGGCTATCTATCAGGTAATCAGACATCGGTGGGCAAATCCTGGGCGAGCACAAGGTTGACGCTCTCCTCACCCGGTTCAAACCAGATGACTACCTCACCGGACTGAAGCTGACGGCGTAAACTCGTAACCTTCTCCGACAACTCCACTTCGCACTCACCATATTCGGTACCTTCGCGAGTGGCGTACTCTTCCAACAAGTTCTGCAGGGTGCTGGCATCCAACTGCTCAAAGGGAATGATCATACAACTATCAAGTAAGATGAGATGGGAGCGGCCTTCACCGCTCCCAATATTGACGATATCAGCGAGGTAGGATTGTGGCTTAGGACTTTGGCTTGCGGAAGCGCAGGGTCATGCGGTCGCTCTCACCAATGGCCAGGTACTTATCCTTATCCTCATCCCCCAGGCGCAGGGAAGGCGGCAGGGTCCAAACACCTTTCGGGTGCTTGGCAGTATCTTTCGAGTTGGCATTTACTTCACTGGCTTCCTCCAGCTCGAAACCCGCCTTCTTGGCCACTTCAATCACATACTCTTGGGTGACATAACCACTCTTGATCATATCCTCCATGCTGGTACCTGGCTTGGCGCGATGCTCAACCACACCCAGAATACCGCCGGGTTTCAGGGCGGCAAAGAAGCTGTCAAATGCCTTATCCTGATAATCGCGGTACATCCAGTTGTGCACATTGCGGAAGGTCACAACGGCATCGGCACTGCCGGCAGGCGCAACTTCACGGCCAGTCTGGGGTGAGAACTCGGTAATGATTACGTTTTTGTAGGCTTCTTTATTGCCCGCGAGCTTTTCCTTAAAGTTTTTCAGGGAGCGCTGGTAATAAGCGGACTCACTGTCTTCGGGGAAATGCGCCGCGTAGAGCTTGCCTTTCTCACTCAGATAGGGACCGAGAATTTCCGTATACCAACCACCTCCGGGAGTAATCTCCACAACAGTCATATCCGGCTCAATTCCCATAAACTTGAGGGTTTCTGCGGGATTGCGGTACTGGTCACGAGCAGCGTACTCCTTGCTGCGCTGGTCCCCCTTGATTACCGAATTCAAGTCGGCAGCCTGGGCTCCAGCGGCCATAGCCAAAGCACCAGCAAGCGCTACCAGGGATTTCTTGATATTGATCGTCATAATCGTTCCTGTGTTGTTATCGTTAATCCAGCTTTGATCGCACGCTGTCGATCTTATCCTGTAATGACTGGTCCCGGTCTATACGAGTTCCCAATTTCAGGCTGGTGGTGATACGCTCAGCACCCATAGCGTGCACCCGCTCATGACAGGCTTTAACTGCTGCCATCACCTCATCCCACTCCCCCTCAATGTTGGTGCCATAGGCATGTAAACGGTGGGTAAGCCCGGCTTCTGCCAACGCTTTCTCGCATTCCGCAACATACTTACTAACGGACACCCCAACACCCATGGGAATCACACATAAATCGGCAAGTACCTTCATCGACAGTCCCTCACTAAGTTACCTTTTACCAGAAATGGAAATAATAGCTTTGAGATTGACCGATAGAGTTATCGGACGAGATCCTATTACAATGCAATCTACACGTCTCTACTGAAGCAAAGGAACTTTACATGCAACAGCATCTCGTTATCTCCATGATTGCTGACGATAAGCCCGGCGTTGTGGAAAAGCTTTCGACAGTCATTGCGGATAACGGTGGCAACTGGGAAGACAGCCATATGGCACACTTCGCAGGGAAGTTTGCCGGCATTCTGCGCGTCGCCGCACCTGGAGACAAAAGCCAGTCCCTAAAAGATGCCCTCGCCACCCTTGCGGAGGACGGCTACAACCTGGTAATCGAAGATGCCGTGGCAATTTCCACGTCACCCCAGCAGACCCTGACCCTGAAGCTGGTGGGGAATGACCGTCCAGGCATAGTGCGCGAAATCTCTCGAGCGCTCACTGCCCACCATATCAATATGGAGCAGCTGGAAACCACTTACGGCAGCACCCCTTGGAGTGGCGAACCGCTATTCAGTGGCGAGTGCACTATCAGTGTGGACGAAGATATGGACCTCGATGGCCTGCGCGATGAACTCGACCAGATTGCCAACGAATTGGGGGTGGAAATCGACTGCGAGGAGATCGCCACCCCTATCTAATTGTGGAATAATCCGCAGCCATACAAGGCTGGGCACTGCCGCCCGGCCCGATTCAGCCAAGCCATATAGCGCCACAACAGGCGACTACCAGCGAATGTTCAAGATTGTTCTGTACCAACCGGAAATTGCCCCCAACACCGGTAATATTATTCGCCTCTGCGCCAATACCGGCGCCGAGTTGCACTTGATTGAGCCCCTCGGTTTCGATATGGACGATAAGCGCCTGCGCCGCGCTGGACTCGATTACAGTGAATACAGCCGCGTGGTTCGCCACCAGGACTGGCAGGCTTTTCTCGACAGCGAAAAACCGGCCAGGGTGTTAGCCCTGTCCACCAAAGGCAGCCATAGCCATACTTCGCTCGAGTATCAAGACGGCGATGCTATTGTCTTCGGCCCCGAGACCCGCGGACTGCCGGCGGAATTTCTGCAGGAAGTAGGCCCGCAAAACACCCTGCGCATCCCCATGCGCGCAGAGAGCCGCAGTATCAACCTGTCCAATGCCGCCGCTATCGTCATCTACGAAGCCTGGCGGCAATTGGACTTTAGTGGCGCCCTCACCAAGTAGTAAGAATTTCAGTTGTTATGCAAAGTTCTCAAGCCCCAATAGGGCTCTTTTACGGCTCCAGCACCTGCTACACCGAAATGGCCGCGGAGAAAATTCGCCGGTGTATCGGGCCACATTGGATTGACCTGCACAATGTGGCCGAGATAGATATCGCTCAGGCAGAGGGTTACGACTTCCTGCTGTTCGGTATACCCACCTGGGATTATGGAGAATTGCAGGAAGACTGGGAGAATATCTGGGACGATCTAGCACAGCTGGACTTGCAGGGCAAAACTGCAGCCCTGTTCGGCCTTGGCGACCAGGAGGGCTACCCCCAGTGGTTTCAGGACGCTCTGGGCTACCTGCACGCTCAACTACAGGCGTGCGGAGCCCGCATGGTCGGCTACTGGCCTGCAGAGGGCTATGAGTTTGAGGAATCCAAAGGCCTTACCCCCGATGGCAGCCAGTTTGTAGGCCTCGCTCTTGATGAGGAGAACGAATTCGACCTCAGCGAAGAGCGCATCCAACGCTGGTGCGAGCAGGTAATGCGCGAGTTTGGCCTGCAAGAAGGAGCCTGAAGGAAGCATAGTTGTGACCAAACCCATTAATAAACACGCGGATATCGAGTGGCGCGAAGGTGGCCAACCCCTGTCCCGCGCCTATGACGATATTTATTTCTCCACTGCCTCCGGCCTGGAGGAAACCCGCTACGTTTTCCTACAACAAAACCTCCTTGCAGAGCGCTGGGCAAACCTCGCAGAAAACAGCACCTTTATTATTGGTGAAACCGGCTTCGGCACTGGCTTGAACTTTCTCGCCGCCTGGGAACTTTGGCAACAAACGGCTCCTCAAAGTGCTCGCCTGCACTTTATCTCTGTTGAGAAACTCCCACTGCGGCCCAAAGACCTGAGCCGTGCCTTGACACTTTGGCCGCAACTGCAAGCATTTTACCAGCAACTTATCGACAACTACCCGCCACTACTGGCTGAGGGGGTGCACAGGTTGCAATTCGGTCGTGTGGACCTGACCCTGGTCATCGGGGAAGCCAGCGAGGCCCTGGGCAATTTATACCTACAACAGGAATCCCGTGATCGATTGGTGGACGCCTGGTTCCTGGATGGCTTTGCCCCGGCCAAAAACCCGGATATGTGGACACCGGAATTATTTGCAAGGTTGGCCGCCCTGAGTAAACTCGGCGCCACCTTTGCCACATTTACCTGTGCGGGGCTTGTTAAACGCGGCCTGCGCGACGCCGGCTTCAAGCTGGGTAAAATGCCCGGCTTTGGCCGCAAGCGGGAAATGCTGTGCGGCTCGCTGGAAAAGCTTCACACCAACGAGGTCTCCACCACACCCTGGCACCTGCCGACAGCAACTCCAAAGCGCCCCCAAACTGCCGCCGTCATCGGCAGTGGCATCTCCGGCGCCACTATCGCCAGGGCCTTAGCCGAGCGGGGCATCCAGGTACAGCTGTTCGAACGGGGAGACTCCCCCGGCAGCGGTGGCTCGGGTAACAACCAGGGTATTCTCTACGGAAAGCTATCCCCCAAACCAGGACCGAATGGCGACTTCAACCTGCACGCCCTGATGTTCGCCCAGCGCTACTATCGCCAGCACTGCCCCCAGCTAGGGCATTTCAGCGGCCTGCTGCAATTGGCCCAGACAGAAAAAGAACAAAGTCTCCAGGCACAAGTCGCAACAGCACTGGAGGCATACCCTGGGCAAACTCTGGCCCGTGCGGTAACTTCAATCGAAGCCAGTGCGCTGGCTGGAGTAAGCCTGCCCTTTTCTGGGCTCTATTTCCCTGACGCAGGCTGGTTGGAACCACAGAAAGTCTGTGGCGCCCTGTTGGAACACAAAAATATTGAAAGGCATCACGCTAGCAATGTAGAACTACTGGAGTACTCAGGTGACAGCTGGCTAGTACAAACTGACAGCAGAAGAATCAAGGCCGAGCTAGTGGTGCTTTGTGGCGCCAATGATATTCGCGGTTTCGCCCCAGCGACTGCCCTGCCCCTACGCCCAATAAGGGGCCAAGTATCTCGGGCACTGGCTACAGAAGCCTCTTCCAACCTCAAAATGGCGCTGTGTGGTGAGGGGTATATCACACCAGAATATGAGGGCCGGCAATGCTTTGGTGCGACATTCAAACTCAAGGAAACTGCTACAGAGTTACGTGACAGCGAACACCGGGAAAACCTGCAAACCCTGGCCGCTCTGCTGCCCGAAATCGCCGAGGACTTCTCAGCCCAAAAACTTAGCGGCCGGGCCGCCCTGCGCGCTGCGACGCCAGACTACCTGCCACTGGCCGGCCCTCTCCCGAAATGGGATTCTCTTGAGAGCACCTATCGCGGCCTACGTAAAAACCGCAAGCTGTTCATCAATAAGCAGGCCGATTACCAGCCTGGGTTATATGTGATGGGCGGATTGGGCTCCCGCGGATTTACCTATGCCCCGCTAACAGCAGAAGTTCTCACTGCCTGGATACTCGGCGAGCCGTTGCCAATCAATGTGGACCTGGTTAAAGCCCTACACCCGGCAAGATTCGCCATTCGCGATCTGGGTAAAAATCGTCACTCAGACGGGACTTGACCCGGCCTGAGTATACCCTTCTTGTTTTCCCGGGAGTTTCGCCGGTGCCGCCAGTAGATTGGCACTGCCGGCGCCACAGGCAACTATAGTTTTCATAGCAGCCTCCACCGTCACCCCCGGCAAAATTTCCACACACTCCGCTGGTACATGGAACACAAAGCCGGAAGTGGGAACCGGTGCAGTAGGTACATAGACTGTCATATCCCCACTGGCATGCTGGGAAGTCACAATGGCGGTGACCGCCAGCGGGTTATCGGCCCCATGAATTCGTACTCTGGCGACGGGCCCTGACAACACTCCTTCCCCGCCACCTCCAATAAACTGCAGCACCAAATCCTTGATAGTGCTATATCCCGGCGCCAAGCGCCCCAGCCAGTGATCCACGTGGTGATGCAGCCAATGGCCGATACTGGTTTTTACCAGCAAGCCAATCAGGAAACAGCTGCTCAAAATCAAGGCTATCACCACAAGCCTCGCAAGGGTATCCTTAAACTCCGTATGGGCCTCCAGCCAGACGACTGCTGGGGCCACAATTTCACTGATTTGCCCGAAAAGCCACTGAAACAGCAGCACAAAGATGGCAATAGGCAACACTACCGCCAGGCCGCCCAGCAGGGTCAAAGTGACAAATGTTTTTACTCTGGTCATAGATTATTGATGTACCGAATTGGAATTCGCAGTTGGACACTGCTACTACTTTCTATCCTGCTGCCGCTGGCGGCAGAGGCGCAACTCCAGTTGACCCCATACTCCATCCTGGAAGAGCGCCTGCGCGGTGGGAATCACTTCACCCAAGGATTTTTCTTTGACGGCCAGCGCTGGTGGGAGAGTAGCGGATTATACCGCCACTCCTGGCTTGCCGAGTATACCGACCCCACAACAAAGCCCGTAAGACGCAAATGGCTGCCCCGAAAACTGTTTGCCGAGGGCCTCACGGTTCTTGGAGACAAGCTCTACCTGCTGACCTATAAAGCGGGTGAGGCACATATATACAGAGCCAGTGATCTGCATCACCTGGAAGTCCTCAGCTACAGTGGTGAAGGCTGGGGACTTACCAGCAATGGTACATACCTGATTATGAGCAACGGCAGTGACGAGCTGACTTTCCGTGACCCGGATACCTTCGAGGTGCTTCGCCGCCTTAAGGTTCAAGGTGGAGGGGAGGAATGGTCCAACCTGAATGAACTCGAATTTGCCAAGGGCCTGATCTGGGCCAATATCTGGCAGGACAGCCGCATTGTTGCCATCGACCCACAAACTGGCGAAGTGCGCGGCGCTATCGATCTAATAGCACTGAGCCCGGACATACGCAGCCATCCGGATACCGTCGCCAATGGTATCGCCTGGGACAAGGCTCGCAACGGACTGTGGGTAACGGGAAAATACTGGAAACAGATCTATCTTATTCGTCCCGAGGGGCTTGGCTTTAAAACGAAAGCAGCCTCAGAAGTCAACGCCAATAGTCAATAACCGTAAGCACACCACCAGCACGGATATAGTCCATGGAAGAAAGCTGCAACTGCAGGCGAAAACCATGTCCGTGACTCTGTAAACTGACGCCATCCAACCCAATCTCCCCATCGTAGAGCAAAGTGGACTGGCCATTCCCATCCCTCCACTGTACCCCTTCCACCTTCCGCATGCCGGGAAGCTCAAGAGTAACCAGAGTGAAGCTCTCAGGTAGTGGCTGCAGCTCCACCTGTGCAATACCTGATGCAGTTGCCAGGGAAAGCGCCAACTGGTTTTCCGGTGCAGAGCGCCAACCCAGGTGGGTATCCGCCACAACTGATTGCGCTAAATTACGCGGGGTACTGGAGGAGCAACCCAGGAGCCCTACTAGAGCAGTCAACCACAACACAAAATACAGGATCAAAGTGCGCATAGCCCTATCCTTAACCAGTCGCTGTGAAAGAGTGGGATTATAAACCGCGAATCACGTCACAAAAGAAAACTGCCATTGCATTTTATTTCAAGGGAAAACCGACAAATAAACCCACCACACAAAACCGCCCCGCAGGGTATACTCCGCCGCCATGAATTCCCCACAACATATTCTCGAGCACGTCTTCGGTTACACCCATTTCCGCGATCCACAGGAAAAGGTAATTAATACACTGATGGCAGGCAACGACGCGCTGGTTTTGATGCCCACCGGCGGCGGCAAATCCCTTTGCTACCAGATCCCCGCACTGGCCAGGTCCGGTTGTGGTGTGGTGATTTCTCCACTGATAGCCCTGATGCAAGACCAAGTGGAAGCGCTGCAGGAGGCTGGCCTTCGCGCAGCCTTCCTGAACTCCTCGGTGCCCTATGACGAAGCCCATTCCATAGAGGAGCAGCTGTTGCACGGCGAGCTGGACCTACTTTACCTGGCACCGGAACGTCTACTGCAACCTCGTACGCTCTCACTGCTACAGCGCATTGAGTTATCCCTGTTCGCAATTGACGAAGCCCACTGTGTATCCCAGTGGGGCCATGATTTCCGCGCCGACTACCTCCAGTTAAACTGCCTGCACGAACAATTTCCCAGGGTGCCGCGCATTGCCTTAACTGCTACTGCCGACAAGCGTACTCGTGCAGAAATTGCCCAACGGCTCGGCTTGGAAGCTGCCCGGCATTTTGTTAGCAGCTTTGACCGTCCCAATATCCAGTATCGCATTGAGCCCAAAGACAACCAGCGCCGCCAGTTACTACAATTTTTGAATAACGGCCAGAAAGACAATGCCGGGGTTATCTACTGCCTATCTCGCGCCAAGGTGGAGAGCACTGCCGAATGGCTGAGCCAGCAGGGCTACCCTGCCCTGCCTTACCACGCCGGCCTGCCAGCAGAAATCCGTGCAGAGCATCAACGCCGCTTCCTCCGTGAGGAAGGAATGATCGTTGTAGCCACCATCGCCTTTGGTATGGGGATCGACAAGCCGGATGTGCGTTTCGTTATCCATTTGGATCTACCTAAAAGCATCGAAGCCTATTACCAGGAGACAGGTCGCGCAGGTCGCGATGGCGAGCCATCCACAGCCCTGTTGCTCTATGGCCTGGAGGACGTGGTGAAGCTCGGACAAATGGTCGAGGCCTCTGAAGGCAGTGAAGAGCACAAGCGTCAAGAACGCGGACGCCTTAACGCCATGTTGGGCCTGTGTGAGATCACCAGCTGCCGCCGCCAATCATTGCTGCGCTATTTCGCTGAGGAGCTGGCAGAGCCCTGTGGTAACTGCGACACCTGTCTTGAACCCCCGGCAACCTGGGATGGTAGTGAGGCAGCAGTTAAACTGCTCTCTTGTGTGTACCGCACTGGCCAGCGCTTTGGCGCCAGTCATGTAATCGACGTACTGCGCGGCTCAGAAAATGAAAAAGTGCGCAAGTTTGCCCACGATCAACTTTCCACCCACGGCATTGGCAAAGACCTTTCCGGTACTGAATGGCGCGCGGTGGTCCGACAACTTATCGTAAGGGGGTACCTTGAGGTTGAGGGGGAATTTCAAGGGCTGAGGCTCACAGAAATCTGCCGCCCGCTCTTGAGGGGTGAAGAGACTTTATTACTTCGCAAGTTACCGCCAAAGGCAGAACGCACGCAAACCCGCAACTCATCCACCCTCGAAGACCTGGGCCCAGCAGACCAGCCGCTATGGGAGGCCCTGCGCAACTGCCGCAAGCAACTGGCCGAAGAGCGCGGCGTACCACCGTATGTAGTATTTCACGATGCCACTTTGCGCAGCATGATAAAAGCACATCCCCAAACGCGAAATGAATTACTGGCAGTATCCGGTGTAGGTGACAGCAAGCTGGAGCGTTTTGGCGATGCCTTTCTCGCCGTTTTGCGTGACTTTCCCAAACAATAAAGCTCTCCACTCATCGGGACTTTTTCCACCTTGGGTTTACCTATGTTAAAAAGGCGGAAAGCAGTAAAAATAAAGCATAATTCCCGAGCGAGAGAAACTTATGAAAATAATCGGACACCTGATTAACGGCGCGCTGATTCATAACGACAGTAAACCAACAAATTCCCAACTATTGGATGTCACCAACCCATCCACGAATGAAGTCATCGGCAAGATCTCACTGGCCAGTAAAGCTACCGTGGAAGAAGCCATCGTCGCTGCAGAAGCCGCCTACCCAGCTTGGCGCAACCTCCCCACTGCCAAGCGTGTACAAATTATGTACCGCCTGAGAGACCTACTGGAACAAAATGCGAGAAAGATCTGCGAGCTGATCACTCAAGAGCATGGTAAAGTGCTGAACGATGCGATGGGGGAGTTGCAACGCGGCATTGAGAATATTGAGTATGTCTGCTCCGCCCCCGAGATGCTCAAGGGTGAACACAGTAAAAATGTTGGTCCAGCCATCGACACCTGGAGTGAATTCCAGCCCTTAGGTGTCTGCGCCGGCATCACCCCATTTAATTTCCCAGCAATGGTTCCCCTGTGGATGTGGCCTATGGCTATTGCTTGCGGCAACACGTTTGTGCTCAAACCCTCTGAGCGAACCCCTTCATCAGCCCTGTTTATTGCCGAACTGGGGATCGAAGCCGGCATTCCAGCGGGCGTTTTAAATGTAGTAAATGGCGGTAAGGAAGCAGTAGATACCCTGCTAACTGACAAGCGCGTCCAGGCTGTAAGCTTTGTAGGCTCCACCCCAATCGCTGAATATGTCTATACCACCGGCACTGCCCACAGCAAACGGGTCCAGGCTTTTGGCGGAGCTAAAAATCACGCAATCATTATGCCGGATGCCGACTTGGACAATACCGTGGCTGCCCTGATGGGAGCCGCCTACGGCTCCTGTGGAGAGCGCTGTATGGCCATTTCAGTTGCTGTCGCCGTAGGTAACGACATAGCTGATGCCCTTGTAACGAAGCTTCAGCAGCAAATCTCTGCACTCAAAGTCGGCGACGGCATGGACAACCAAAACGATATGGGCCCACTGGTAACACCCTCCCATTTAAAGAAAGTGGAAAGCCTTATCGCCAAAGGTATAGAGGAGGGAGCAAAGCTTGTAGTGGACGGCCGGGAATTACAGGTCCCTGGCTTTGAACAGGGCAATTATTTAGGGGCCTGCTTATTCGACCATGTAAAACCAGAAATGGTAATCCATAGCAGTGAAATATTTGGACCGGTCCTCTGTGTTGTTCGGGTAGAAACCATGCAGGAAGCTATGGACATCATTAATGCCCATGAATACGGAAATGGAACTTGCCTGTTCACTCGCGATGGAGAAGCAGCCCGTTATTTTAGTGACAATATTAAAGTCGGTATGGTGGGTATCAATGTCCCCCTTCCCGTTCCCGTCGCCCATCACAGTTTTGGCGGTTGGAAGCGCTCACTCTTTGGCGACTTACATGCTTACGGCCCGGACTCAGTCCGTTTTTATACGAAACGTAAAACCATTACTCAGCGCTGGCCAACGAGCGGTGTAAGAGAAGGGGTACAATTTAGCTTCCCAAGTAATGGATAACGCCTAAATTTCTAAAAAAGCGGAGAGGAAGAGTGCAATTTACTCGGGGCCGCATAAGGCATGGATGTTGATTACAAGCTTACAGGGATGTATTCACAGCGTGTCACGAGAAGCGTTTTCTTTACTTCCAACCTAGGTAACGGAAAATCAAACTCAACCATATCCGCTATTCCCACAGTACATTCGGTAATATTTATTCCGGGTATTCAGTCCGTTTAATTAAACTAATCAGCAGCGGCTGCCCTTCTCTTCAATTTATCCCATAAAAACACAAGGCAGGGCACCTCTAAAAACCGCCTAATTTCCGACAAGAGAAAAGCAACCAACTTAAACTAGGGGCTTCCCCTTAACCCTCAACATTTCTAAGATTATTATCTACCAGTAATTATCGATAAAAAAAGGGCGCCATGCGCCCTTTTTTAAAAAATAAGAATGATTACCAGTGGAAATCAAACTTATAACCTACACCGATATTAAAGACCCAAGGGTCAAATAAATAATCACCACCAAACCTATGACGATAGCTTTGCTGTCTTGGAACATCAGTAAAGAATGTATCAACTTCAATGTCAGTATCAACATCGTAATAGATAACAGCAAGATTAATCAGCCAGCTGCTATCATGACCAAAATTAAAGTCAACACCCAGCTGCCAAGTGTATCCCCAGTTATCACCCAAATTAAGCCGACCAGGCCAATCTTCAGCTCTATTAGTAAATGGGTTAATCCAACCCCAGTGTCTTAGGCGCTCACTACTGAAATCGGTATAGTTAAGACCAACTCCCATATAAGGTTGTATCAGGCAACTAGGGTCCAAGGGATACCAGTTCAGATATGCGGCCGTCATCTGGGGCTCCCAGCGGGCAAAGTTACGGCGACGGCCGTCATAAGGCAGGCCAAACCGATCATGCCAACCACGGCGATGTCCACCTGAATGACGGTCACCATCAGTGTAACTCAATGAAACACCCCAGTGGTCCATTGGCTTCCATTCGGCATTAATAAACCAGCCCCATTCGTCACTTGGGTCGATGTTAGCTCGAAAAGCACCCCATTGACGATTAAATTCAGGATTAATGGGGTCCGGCCAGATGAGCAAACTATCAGCAAAGGTCACATTATCCGAATTCGGAGAAATGTAAGCAGCACCAATACGGATCTTAAACTCCTGGGTGGGCGGGGGAGGTGGGGCATAGCCAGCAGGTCCTGCCGAAGCGACACTAGAGATTGCTAAGGCGAGGGGCGTCATTACGGGGATCAGAATACGCGTCATCTTCATTTGTGGTAACTCCATTGATATTCAGCAGATCAAACAGCAATCAGCCCAATCAATGGTCAGTCTAGTCGCACGAAATTACGGGTGTTGAAAAAACGTTCAAATGTTGGCGTATAAACTTAGATTTATATTTATATGGCGGACAGAAAATCTTCTGGCGCAGAATTTATTGACTTCGAGGCTTAACCAAACGTATTTTTTTGTGCCTAGTTTAATTTTATTTACTGATTTCATTCAGCACCGCAATATTTCCATAGCGACAAATTTCAACTGTAGAAATATGAACAGATTATGAACAACAAAAGCAGACAGCAGTGTGGGGAACAATGCCAGGTTCCGGTGGAACCTGGCGCCATATACAGTACTCGAATAGCTTTTTGGTGCGGCTGAAGTAGAAAGATATTAACGTGAAGGGAAAGCAACGCCATCTTCTGGTGCAGAAAATCAGTTTTGTTTTTTACTTCCACCTTGACACTCTGGGCTTTTAGGAGCTTCTCCCTCCCATTCATCCGGCGCGTATGTGTGGAGTGCAAGGGCATGAATAGGGCCCGCCATTTCATCCGAAAGAGCGGCATAGACTTTCTGGTGCCGCTGAACTTTCCTTATTGACTTAAAGGTTTCGCTGACCAAAACCACTCGAAAGTGCATTTCAGATCCTACTGGCACATTGTGCATGTGGCTTTCACATTGGACATCAATATACTGCGGATTAAAAGTGGCACTCAATTTATCTTTTATCTGCTGTGCAAGACTCATAGAATATCTCGAAAATTTATCGACTGACTGTTTGTAATGTAAATTTTACAAAGCAAACACAAAAGTTATTAATATTTCACAATCAGCTTACAACCTTTGCCTGACGCTTCCGGGTTTCAACAATCGCTTCATAGGCAACAGTGATGCTTTTCATTTGGTCTTCCGCATGGCGCATAAATTCTTCCGGCAACCCCTTGGCAGCTATTTTGTCTGGATGATACTCAGCGGCCTTACGACGGTATGCTAACTTCAAGTCCTTATCAGTGGTATCTGGTGAGCAGCCAAGTACTGCATAATGTTGTTGCAGTTCAGACGCATTACTACCGCTACGATGTCCAAATTCATTTTGCAATGCGGCAAAAAGAGTCTCGTGCAAGCCCAAATCACTAGTGATCCGGCGTAAAATCTGCTCCTCCGCAGCATGTAACTCACCATCAGCGTAGGCAACAGCGAACAATAAGCGGTAAACCATTTCTCGCATTGCCTGATCATGCACCAGCATTCGATACTGTTTGGCGTAGTCATAAATGGTGTACTTATCGCTCTTCGCATTCTCAAAAATACGAATTGCATGCTTACGCTCTTCCGTCCCAAGACGCAGGTTATTCTGAATAAACCCTTCAATCAGCTGAACCTCAGCCTTGGATACCAACCCGTCTGCCTTGGCCATCTTAGCCAGCATTGAAAACAGAGTGACTATAAAAATGGTTTGGGCTCCATCCCGGTTCAGTACCGCCTTGGCTCCGCCAAGGCGCCGTAGGCCTGAACCAAAGGAGCTACCAACCCAGGCGCCCAAGGCTGCCCCAATAGGCCCCCCAAACATAAATCCGAATCCGGCGCCAATACCCGCCCCCAACCAGGACATATACTCTCCTCTGAGCGCGAATCAGCGCTCCTGTATCAGATAGATCTATTTAAAAACGCGAACATAATAACACGAGCAACGGCACGCCACTTTTCAGGAGTGACCAATTGGTCACAAATGAGGCAGCCTTCAAATGGTCAGATCGCTCTTCTCTCTTTCTTATTAAATGCTCAAGCTGCCGCTGCCTTTCTGCCACAATTATGCTTCGAGCATTCTCAACGGAATTGGAGAAAGGCTAAATGAAACTCGGGCAAGTGACACGTTTCTTGCGCCACCTAGCATTAGGCACATCACTATTAATGGTGTTAGCCGGGTGTGGAGACCAAAAAGACCGATCAGATCAGGCCACCAAAGTACAGAGCCAAGACTCTCAGGTTGACAGCACGGGGCACCAGGACTGGGAGACTGTAGTAGAGGTTCTTCTACACCCCAGATGCCTGAATTGCCATCAGCTGGAAATGCCTCTCATTAATGAAGGCTCACCCCATATACCACGCGTGGTGCGAGGTCCCGATAATATGGGCTCGGGAACTATGCGTTGCAGTAACTGCCACTCCAACCAAAACAATCCCGTCACAAACGCTCCCGGTGCACCTGGCTGGGCTATGGCGCCTATCACATTGAACTGGTCACATATGTCGTCGGCACAAATCTGTAATCTGCTTACGACACCCCAGGACAATGGCGGGCGCTCCCCCGAAAACCTGTTGCAGTTTATGAGTCAGAACCCCCTCTCACTTTGGGGGTGGAACCCAGGGGGGAAGCGGCAACCGGTAAACATTCCTCACGAAAAGTTGGTTGAAGCAATGAAGGGATGGATTGCTGCGGGAACTCCTTGCCCCACTGAACACACCCCAACTGATTGAAGTGATCATACCTGAAAAGGCGCAAGGCCAAGATTGGGCCTTGCTTGCTGGTGAAATACCGGCTCACGTTCATAGGGATTCCGCCAGGTGGTCTAACCACCCCCCACGCCCTCCCCTCCAGGCAAATAGTAGGTGTTCAGTGGTATCTTGGCGGGTTCCAGCGACCCTCAACTTTACCGCCCCTATTTCCTCAATAAGCTCTTCTGGAAGGAAGGCAAGCAGCTCCCCCCTCATAACAAAGTAACTGAGCACCCCATAGTCATTAACCACAACCTGGACTTTGCGCGGCAAGAGATCCTCACGCCATCCATCACTGCCTATTCCACGCTCCTCACCACAGAATGGTGATCTCCGAGGTGCTGCAAATGAGTACTCTCGGATAGTCGTAACCGGTACTTCAATCTCAGGCACACCTCTTTTTCTTGCTATCGCCAATGGATGGTTTGGGCTAGCAGCAATACACATTGCTGTCGAACCTACTCTGCGTGTAGAAAAATTAGAGGGCACCTGTGCCGAGATGGCCTCTGTAATCAGTGCCGCGTCAACCTCACCCTGGAGTAACATTCGAAGGGCCAAAGATTCATAGGCTGTAGTGATTGATAGACGGGCTCGGGGTTGCTGCGCCGCTAACTTT
Source organism: Microbulbifer epialgicus (assembly GCF_041447265.1). Classification (NCBI taxonomy): domain Bacteria; kingdom Pseudomonadati; phylum Pseudomonadota; class Gammaproteobacteria; order Cellvibrionales; family Microbulbiferaceae; genus Microbulbifer; species Microbulbifer epialgicus. The sequence goes on along the minus strand of NZ_JBGMEK010000026.1, from coordinate 12,524 downwards.
TCTTGGATTTTCAACGCCCAATTAAGCTGGAGCATCGCTGGAGCGGCCACTCGACAATCCGGTATGCCAGAACCACCCAACTCCGCTTGGATCTGCCGGGCAGTGGCAACCATTTCAGCCGCACGACTCTGTAGACGCCGCCCATCATCATTGAGCTTCAGCTGCTTGCCAATCCGGTCAAACAAGCGCGTATCAAGCTCCACTTCAAGTCGACGCAAAGCCTTACTAAGCCCACTGGCCGTTGTGTCCAGCCGGTCAGCAGCGCGCTGCAAGTTTTCAGTGGCAGCTATAACCAAAAATTTTTCAAGATCCACTATTTCCATTTTGGAAATAATACCACACAAAAAGGGATCGTTTAGTAACTAATATAACGCTAATATCTCAACCAACCAAATGGTATCAATAGCCAGTAAAGGAAATCATTTTAAAGGTGAAGACAACAACTAAAATCTCAACCCTTCTAAGAGTGGTTTATCTGGTTTTGGCTGCTCCAATAGTGTTTGCTGAAGAAGATAACTCCATAGGTATTCATGGCATGGCTTTAATCCCAGTGGGCGGTGAGCTGATCGCCTCTCATATGCCACTGCATGGTGGCCGCCATAGCTATCAGGTTTTGCTTTCACTAGACACTGATCACCAGTCAAAGATTGAAGCACTTTCAGCTGATGGAAAACTAATCACTTTAGAGCCAGAGCGATTCTCCCTGAACAAACTGAGAAACGGTAACCTCAAAGCATTCAATGCCAGGGTTTTTACTGGCCACTTTGAGCGCGACGGCAAGCCGATCTCCGAGCCTATCAAGTTTACCATTAAGAGAAAGCTCCTGGATCAAGACCTACGCAATCAGACAAGTGGAAACTACATCCTACTTAACCTTGAAAACACCGCCTTACTTATTCATGAAATCGGTTCTGTCGCAAGCTTTGATCAAGTATTAGAAGTGAAAACGAACGGCTCTCTCATAAAAAATGTTTATATTGGGAATACTGAACCACTCAAAGAAAAAAACTGGCCTAAAAAACTCTCAATGGAAGGTATCTCTTTCAAAAAGCAGCTGTATCTGGAAACACAGGATTTTCAGTAAAATGCGTCAACCCGCATTAATTATTCAAAACCTGAGACCTACCACCTGATGGTTACGAGCAAAAATGGGGAAAAAAATAATTTTCCACGCCAACCCGTTAACTTATTAATTTGCCGGATCAACAAATACAATTTTGACTGAATACAAATAATTCCCAAAGGGTCTAATCAGTTGCAGATCAATAGTAAGCCTATCGACTTGCCTGGCAAAATTATACTTGCTGGCTACTCGGACCTACTTTTTATTCAAACAGGAAATACAATTTTTAGAGCAAGCGATCTATCGATTGAACAACCATCAATGTCCACTAAAATATACCGGCACCCCAGGCGCTATTAATCTGGAAATTCACTTTATTATGTCAAAAATAAATTAGTAGCATTCTTTTTAATCGTTCGCTATGGATTAGGCAATAAAAAGGCGAATTCAGGTTCGCCTTTTTATTGCAACAAACTATATCAACTACCAGTAAGACTGCGAACCATACTGATCATCACACCAGCTGCCACCGCTGAACCAATTACACCGGCCACATTTGGGCCCATCGCATGCATCAACAGAAAATTGTGTGGGTTAGACTCAAGCCCAACTTTATTAGACACGCGCGCAGCCATGGGCACAGCAGAGACACCGGCGGAGCCAATCAATGGGTTCACCTTGTGCTTGCTAAACACATTGAGCAACTTGGCCATCAAAACACCTGCGGCAGTACCAATAGCGAAAGCAATAATGCCCAGAGCGAGAATGCCAAGGGTTTTTGGATCCAGGAATTTATCGGCGGCAAGCTTGGATCCGACAGACAGCCCCAGGAAAATTGTAGTTATGTTGATCAGGGCATTCTGAGCAGTGTCGGATAAGCGAGCCACTACACCACACTCTCTCATCAGGTTGCCAAAACAAAACATACCTAACAGTGGAGCCGCCGCCGGCAGAAACAGGGCAACCAGGATCAACAATAGTAGTGGGAAAGTAATCTTCTCTCTCTTGCTCACATGCCTCAACTGCACCATCTCGATGCGACGCTCCTGCTCTGTAGTTAGGGCACGCATAATCGGCGGTTGGATCATAGGGACCAACGCCATATAGGAATAGGCTGCCACGGCAATTGCACCAAGGAGATCTGGAGCTAGCAGGCTCGAGACATAGATGGCTGTAGGACCGTCCGCGCCGCCGATAATCCCGATAGCCGCTGCATCAGCAATTGAGAAATCCATAATCCCAGCTACAGAAAGACCAACCGCCCCAAGCACCGTGGCAAAAATACCAAACTGAGCGGCTGCCCCCAGGAACAAGGTGCGAGGGTTGGCGAGTAGCGGGCCAAAATCCGTCATGGCACCAACCCCCATAAAGATCACCAGGGGTGCCACACCGGAAGCAATAGCTACCGAATAAAAATTGTACAGCATTCCATTGTTGAAACCGGCATCCCGTGCAAACTCTGCTGCCTGGACCTGCACTGCAGCTGGCGCACTACCTAAGGCCTCCTTCAATGTCCCCAAGCTCGCCCCGCTCTCCAAGCCGAGAATCTGCGCCATCTGAGCCAGAACAGTAGCATCTCCCTGGGTCAGTGCTGTCTCTGCAGCAGAAAGTGCTAGATCAGCCCCAGGAATATTTGCCAGGATTCCACCAAAGCCGATAGGAACCAGCAGCAGCGGCTCAAATTTTTTGCGAACTGCAAGGAATAGCAATCCCAGCCCCACAATAATCATGACAAACTGGCCAGGCGCCATTTGAGAAACGCCGGACGATTGCCAAAGACTGATTAAATTATCCACTTGCGACTCCTACCTGCTATGCGATAGACAGCAGGGCATCACCCACCGCCACGGAATCGCCCTCTTTTACTGCCACATTGGCAACATTGCCGCTTCGGGGAGCACTCACCACAGTTTCCATCTTCATAGCTTCCAGAACCAGGATGGCCTGACCTTCATTGACCTGGTCACCTGGTTTCACCATTACCTTGAAGATATTACCTGCGAGCGGCGCATTTACTGGCTCTCCGCCAGTTGCAGATATTGGACTGGTATTAGCAGCAGGAACAGGGCCAATACCATTTACCGGAGCAACACCAGTCAGGTCACCACCATCCGCAACTGTAACCGTGTAACTCTGCCCTTCTACAGTAACTGTATAGACCTCCTCACCTTTATCATTCTTGACCGCACTATTCTCCTTTCCGGTTGGAACCGGCTCAAAAGCATCAGGGTTATTGCGGTTTTTCAGGAACTTCAAACCAATCTGCGGGAAGAGTGCATAGGTGAGTACATCGTCGATTTCACTCTCTCCATTGATGAGTGCAATATCCTGCTCGCCGGCCCTCTCCTGCAGTTCTAAAGTGAGCTTATCCAATTCAGGGGTGATCAGGTCGGCCGGGCGGCAAGTTACTGGGGTTGCTCCATCGAGCACACGGGTTTGCAGCTCTTTATTGACCTCGGCAGGAGTTGAGCCGTACTCCCCTTTTAGAACAGCAGCCGTTTCTTTAGAGATAGATTTATAACGCTCGCCGGTCAGCACATTCAGCACCGCCTGGGTGCCGACAATCTGTGAGGTGGGAGTTACCAGTGGGATATACCCCAAATCCTGACGCACTCGGGGAATTTCTTCGAGAACTTCATCGAGGCGGTCCCCTGCGCCCTGCTCACGCAATTGGTTCTCCATATTGGTCAGCATTCCGCCCGGAACCTGGGCCACCAGGATACGGGAGTCCACGCCTTTCAGAGACCCCTCAAACTTCGCGTACTTCTTGCGCACCTCGCGGAAATAAGCCGCAATCTCTTCCAGCAGGTTGATATTCAGCCCGGTATCGCGCTCAGTGCCCTCCAAAATAGCTACCAAGGCTTCAGTAGGGCTGTGGCCATAGGTCATAGACATTGAGCTGATAGCCGTATCGACATTGTCGATTCCGGCCTCGATACACTTAAGAGCTGTCGCGGTAGAGAGGCCTGTCGTTGCATGGCACTGCATGTGGATGGGGATATCCACTGCCGCCTTCAAGCGAGTCACCAGCTCATATCCCTCGTATGGACGCAAAAGGCCAGCCATATCCTTAATGGCGATAGAGTCCGCACCCATATCCTCAATTTGACGACCCAGGTCTACCCATAGATCCATGGTATGCACTGGGCTCACTGTATAAGAAATAGTGCCTTGAGCGTGCTTATCCTGCTTCTTAACCGCGGCCAGCGCAGTTTTCAGGTTACGCATATCATTCATTGCATCGAACACGCGGAACACGTCCACACCATTTTCCGCCGCACGCTCAACAAATTTTTCAACCACGTCATCCGCATAATGACGGTAACCGAGAATATTCTGGCCGCGGAATAACATTTGCTGAGGCGTATTGGGCATAGCTTTTTTCAGCTCACGAATACGCTCCCAAGGATCTTCGCCGAGATAGCGAATACAGGAATCAAAAGTAGCGCCACCCCAGGATTCCAGTGACCAGAATCCTACTTTATCCAGTTTTTCCGCGATGGGCAGCATATCGTCCAGTCGCAGACGTGTTGCGAACAGTGACTGGTGGGCGTCGCGCAGGACTACATCGGTAATCCCCAATGGCTTTTTAACCTCAGTCATGGGTTATCTCTCTCGGCAGAAATGATTAAATGTTGTTCAGATGCGAATTAATACGGCTAGCGTTTTTTTCTATGTTGTTCGATTGCCGCTTTGATAACAGCATGCAGACGCGCGTTATCGCCTGATGGGGAGTTTGTTGAAGATACGGCCGGCTCGGCCTCGGGAAAATAACGTGTGATAACTCGGGACATAATACTGGTACCAATCACCAGCAATAACAGGAAAGTAAAAACAATCCCCATCCCGAACAGCGTAATATCCAGTCCCTGTTGAAAAAGTAAATCTTGCACTATCTTATTCCCCCTAAGTTTTCAGGCGCGATCAAAACCATCCCCACTCGTGCCTGCCCCTATAATTTTTGCGCCAGCTTGAGGTCAGCCTCGCCCTTACAGGAGTCTTTTCAAACCCTCTATCGCATGTGCCTACCCGTCCCGCAATCTAATTCCCGAGACTTGCAAATACAACCACCCCAAAACTTCCCTGGGCACAATTTACAAAACTATCTACTATCTGAGCCCCATTCAGCAGCATGGAAGCTTGAACAATTTTCTATTATCAATACAAGTTGCTTTTAAAATCAAACACTTAATAGTTTCAGAGGCAACCGTGACGCATTGTTCAACATGCTCAATTTTAGTGCACACCCCCTCCACATAGAGGCTGATCCTCCTAAATAAAACTACGTATGAATGAGTGTTTTTACAAAACCTAACCAACTAGCTGATAGAATATGCGCCAACTTTTAGCCTTCACTTCTCCGTTTTCAACTTTATGACCAGTAAGACAGTTTCCCAGCAGCCAAAGATTTACCAGGCCCCTATGGAGGGAGTTATCGACCACCATGTGCGCGAACTGCTCTCAACTGTCGGAGGCGTCGATGTCTGTGTCACAGAGTTTGTGCGAGTGACAAACACCCGGTTGCCCCGCCGTGTATTTACAAGACTCTGTCCCGAGCTGCTGCAAAATGCCGAAACAACCACCGGCACCCCGGTGCGTCTGCAACTGTTGGGCGGAAACCCGGAAGCTATGGCCGCTAATGCCATAAAAGCCGTCTCTGTTGGGGCAAAAGCTATCGATCTGAACTTTGGCTGCCCGGCAAAGTCCGTCAATAACAGTGATGGCGGTGCCTGCTTATTGCAAAGCCCTCATCGGGTGGAAGCGATTGTTGGCGCTGTGCGCCGAGCCATCCCGGAAAACATCCCGGTTACTGCTAAAATCCGCCTGGGTTTTAATGACAGATCCTCTTATCTGGATAACGCCATGGCGGCAGCCGCGGGGGGCGCCAATGAACTGGCAGTACACGCGCGCTCAAAGGTAGACGGTTACAAGCCACCCGCTTATTGGGAATATATCAGGGAAATTCGCCAACAGTTGGAAATACCTGTTATCGCCAATGGCGATATTTGGACTCTCAAAGAATTTCAGCAATGTCGCGAGGTAACAGGCTGTAGCGCATTTATGTTTGGGCGCAGCCTTTTGGCCAGGCCGGACCTCGGCTTACAGATTAAAGCCCATTGTTCAGGGGAGAACTATATCCCTATGGCCTGGCAGCAAGTATTGGAACTGCTCTGGGGGTACTACCAAACAACCAGGGAAGTCTATCCGGCTAAATACCTGGGCAACCGAATCAAACAGTGGCTGGCATATCTCAAACTCGCCCTTCCTGAAGCTCAATTATTTTTTGACAAAATTAAACGTTTGCGAGAAGCGGAAGACATTGAGAACCTCTTTTTCCAGGAGCGCTGTGGTGGCCTAGAGAAAACTGAGGCTGCTTGAAGTTAATAAAGAGCTCCTGCACGGACGTTAACTTGTTAGCGTAGAAGATTATCAATTTACTCTACAAAGTATTAACTGACGGCTAAGGTGCACTAGCTCAGACTTGATCTGACAGTTACTGGTTTTTCAGAATGTGCTCTGTCAGGTTAAGTTCAGTTTACAAGCTTTTCCTTCCAGATTTTTTTACCATCTTAGCGAAAAAGTCTGGAAGGATTAGACCACTACAGCAGGCTTACTCTTCCTTTAGGTTTCCTCATGAAAAGTATTGGCTCCATTTATTACTTCTATTACTTCTATTACTTCAGCACCATAATTAAATTGAGTCGCTTATCAACCAATCTAATACTGTTAGAACGGTACTATATTTAGTACCCTTTGTAAGCCCTTTACTCGGCGAGAAATAACTTACTGTTGCTTGAGCACAAGGAAATTTCAATTAGGTTTTCTCAAAGAGTTGAACTGGCAGGTCATCCTGAGGTCTAATGAGGGCTTATAACAAAAAGTTGCTTTCTTTTTCTGTTCTCTAAGTAAGAGGGGGTGCAGAGTTTGTTTGTGTGTAGACTTGCTGCTATCGTAATCTTTTTTCTAAATAGTGCTATTGTTACAGCAAATGATGTAAGTATTTTTCTTGAGAAGAACCAAAAAGGTACTTGGTCTGTTACTTATAATTCTTTGAAACCAGTAAAGAGTATAGTGTTTAAAAGATCTCCGGATAATTCACGAGAAAAACGGTGGAAGCCCACTTCCAAGGCGTTTAGGTTTAAATACGATGGTAATATAGAAAAAGTTGCCAGAGTCGATGGCGAGTCGTTTAAGCAGGTTACTTTCCTGTTGGAGGCTACTTATACTTCCTTGCCAAAAGAGTATGCTCCTTTTTCACCATACTCCGATGGAGGGATGTTGTTCCATACTGGTCGTTTCTTTGCTTGTGCTGATATTTGCCTGCCACAGAATAATCAATGGTCTATAAAGGTTAAATCGGCTAAGTCAGATAATATCGTCGTACGGGGACAGATCCATACCGAAAAGGCAGAGTGGGTGGATGGTGATGATGGCATAAAGGTTTATGTTGGTAGAGCTACTCCTCAGCACGATAGTAATTTTGTTAGCGTTATAGATCAAAATCTTCCAGAAGTACTAAAGAGTGAAATCTCATCACAGCTCCCGCTATTAATGAATTTCTTTGCTCTTAACATGAGCGAGCTTGAATATAGGCCAGCCCTCTTTGCATCCTATAGTTCGACAAATGATGGTACTTTTGGACACAAAGGTGGAACCCTTCCCAAGCAGATATTTCTGCATTGGTATGGTGACAAAGCCATTGAAGGTATTAACAATGATGAAGTGTTCTGGTTTTTCTCTCATGAGGTTGCACATTTATTCCAAAGAGAGGGCGCAGATATCAGTGATCTTAAGGATCATTGGGTACATGAGGGTGCTGCAGATTTTTTTGCAGGTTTAGCTTTCGAAGCAATTCATGAGAGTGAGCTTTTTAAGTATAAGTTAAAAAGATCTCAAGAGGCTTGTCTCTCTGCATTAAAAGGCTCACCTCAGTATTCAACTTCCTCGAAGAAAAACCCAAGGCTTCACTATGATTGCGGACTTCTTATAATGAATGCAATTAACTACGAACTTGAGCATTTTGACTCGATGGATATGTTTGGGCTTTGGGGATTATATATTAAAAGAGTGCAAAATGGAGCCAGGGCGGGGGCAAGTGAGTTCTTAAATACAGCTGAGCCTTACTTATCTAGTGAATTTTATATCAGCTTAAGAAAACTTCAAGATGACTCATTCAATGCGTTTGAATTCTTTGAAAGCTTGAAGCCGCATTAATTTAATCAGCTTGCCAGAAATGCTAAATGGATAAGCTATTATTGATGATATTCTAATGAAAGGCATTGAGCTAAATTTCTATTAACATATATATCCTAGATTCCCACAATAATCTACACACTTGGTAATAGCAAAGAGGGCCAGCTGGCTGTAGGCTGGTTAGCTTCGAGACAAACAAGCCAGGAACCACATGGAAATCCATACCAACCAGCTGACCCTGAAGGAACGATACCAGATCGAGGCTCTCAATGGGCAGAACCATTCAACCCGAGCAATTGCGCTACAGCTCAATCGATCTAACAAGACCATCTCCCGTGAGCTAAATCCTTGCAACCCCTACTGTGCCGAGAGCGCTCATCAGCAGACGCTGCAGCGGCGCCATGGAGCGCACAAGTACGCCAAGCTCGATTTCACCATGAAAATGCAAATCGACCACCAGCTGAAAAATGCAAGTCCTTAACAAATTTCCGGCCGCATGCAGCTTGAGAAGTGCGATAAAACTGTCAGCTGTTCAACCCTTTACCGCTGGGTCAACCGGTTCAACTGGCGTCCACACTTGCCACGAAAGGGCAAGCCGTACCGTAAGCGTAATAAATCTGGTGCTGGGATGCGATTAATACCAGAGAGGGTAGACATTGATGAGCGACCCTTGATTGTTGATGAAAACAAAGAACTAGGCCACTGGGAAGGCGAAACTGTCCATGGACAAGATGGCTATTTTTTAACTCTTGTAGAGCTTGTTTCAAAGTTGTTGCTTAACGTACGGGTGCCAACAAAAAATAAGGTGATAGTGAGCAAGGGGATTAAGCGTATGCTCAAGCCTTATAAAGCGATGTGTAAAACAATCACCCTCGACAATGGTGGAGAGTTTGTGGACCACAAATCAATAGCTCGAGCATTGAAGTGCAAAGCTACTTTGCCAAGCCTTATCACTCCTGGGAACGGGGTTTGAACGAAAATAGCAACGGGCTTCTAAGACGTTTTTCCCAAAGGGTATGGCGATCGGCAAGCTCTCAAAGAGAGAAATTGATGAAGCGGTATCCCGTATAAACACCTGTTAAGTTATTGGAGCCCACTGGAGTTTTTGGTGGGTAAGCGTGTGTCACTTATTCCTGGGGATCTAGCGTTAAATCTATTACTCCTCTCTAGAAGTCAGCCCTAGATCCCCCCATAGCTGACTTAAGAACACAAAGCAATGTCATCAATAGATAATTTTATGTGCCGTGTAAAAAATACTGAAAGTGAACCCTAAGCCTTCAATTCAAGCTCTATTAAGTTACTTATCATCAATAAAGAGGACTGATTTATTGCATAAGGTGACTATTTGCCCCCTTTAAGTTACCAAGGAGCCAAATTGCAGGAACCGTACCAAATAAGAGGGGTCCACTAGATACCTCTTTTCATCAGCTACCAATGCATCTAGAAATAAGTAGAGAGAGCAATGCACGGTTCACTTAAGATATTTACCGCATTCACCTTATCCGCCCTCTTAGCCGCTTGTAGTGGCGGCTCCAGTGGTGGTAAAAGTACAGACACCCCCCAAGCAGACACCGGTACCAATACAGGATCAGATACTGGAACAAATGGGGGGAGTAATGATACAGGCGAATATACATTCAACCCGGATAGCCCATTGGCTACTTTAGTTGTAGGCACCAGCGAATACGCTGAAGGTACTTTGAAGCTGGAGAACACAGACAGTAAAAGTCCTACTTTCCAGGCTGCAACTATTGAAGGTCAATATGGCCACTTTAAGCTCTACGATAGCGGCAACTGGGAGTACCAGCTAAATACCACCACAAACAGCCTCAACAATGGCCAATCTGTAGAAGATATCATCACAATTCAACTGACGAATGGCGATCAGCATTCCGTTACCCTTGCAATACAAACCATTGCAGCCACCGAGAGCAGTATCGTTTTTATTCTGATGAATTTTTCAGATGCTGAGGTTACTGACGACCTAAGTATTTCCCAGCTTGCCAATATGACTTTCAACGATACAGATTCCCTGGATAACACTTACAAGGAAAACTCTCTCGGTCAACTGAAATTTCAACGTCACCTTAGTAATGACCAAGCCCTTGCACAATACTGCTATGGAGAGGCAGAGAATGAAAATAGCTCCATTGACTGTTTTGTCTACAGTATCCCCGATAATCAAAATGGAGGGGTGCTGAGCATTGGGAACGCTCAAAACCGTGCTGCCTCATCAAATGATGGCCAATACTCTGATGGTGGTTATACTTGGAGAGATAACGCCACTAACTGGATCGAGAATAACTTTAGGGATTCAAATAACCGTCCTGTTGATCTAAGCAACTGGAGGCATCGGGTATATATTTTTCCCAAAACTGCAAATAACGCCGGCCTGGTTGGTACTGGCGTAGCTTCTGTACGTGGCAGTTGGAGTATTATTACCGCAGATAGCGACCAGTTAATTATGGGGCACGAACTGGGCCACAATATTGGCCTCAGCCATGCGGGTAATGATGACAACAACGACGGTGACACTAACGATCGAGGTGAAAGTGAGTACGGTGCTGGTGGTGCCTTTATGGGCAACAGCTGGGAGTCACGCCTGTTCGGCAGTGCCCACCGTGAATATATGGGTTGGTACGATAGTTTTCCTGGCTACGCTACTACAGTCGAGCAATCATTCAACACCACCAGTGAAGTAGAAATTCAAGCAGTTGAGCTTACTGCCGGTGAGCTGAGTGGCTCCCAGCCTCAGCTTCTAAAAGTCCAGAGCAATGGAAGCAGTAATGGCGAAGATTACTACTATGTTGAGTATCATATCGCTCACAAGATACTTAATCCACGCTCCCACCATGCAAACATGGTTACCATACACTATTTAAGTGGAGGAACTGCCAACCAAGTCGCCACCTTGGAGGCACCTGGCGATTCTTTTACTGATACTGCTGCCGGGGTAACTATGGAGTTTAAATCAAGAAATTCAGATAAAAGCAGTGCTACCATTTCCGTCAACTATACAAACCAGTAATCTAGGAGATATCTATGAAAAACTTGGCTGCATTATTCATTACCCTTTCGTTGATATCTTATGCAGAAGCAGAGGAGACTATCACTGGTGTATTAGAAGAGGAAATATCTGAGAATTTTGAGACCGGAGAGATAGACCACCGATACTCGATTAAGGATGAGAATACTGGAAAATACTACTTTGTAGATGCCAAGGAGATTAAAGATAAAGGTATGAAGTCTGGAGAAAGAGTAAGAATTCGTGGAGATAGAGAAACTAAGCAACGAATTCGTATTCGGGAATCCCAGAAATTGGAGCTTGAGCGAGAAAGATAAGTTAAACTGATAAATTGGATTAGTTCAGATAAATACAGGGTGGTTGCGAACCATCCTGCATACTTTCCAATTCATTTTATAATTCAACCATTTCTAGCTCTGAAAAATATTCTTCTTTAGAAACTAGGCAAGCTCAAGACTAAACCAATCAGCAGATAAATTTGTTGTGGAGCTACTTACAACAAAGCGAATAGCTCTAAGATTTCATTTGCAAACCATATAGAACTCACTTCTAGATTTTTCATAAGATCCATGCGGTACCCCTTATCACAGCAGCCCCCGTGAAGGAAGCGTTCAATCTAACAACCCGATAAGCGGTAGCATTTGCAGACCGAAGAAAAAAATTTCACACCAGTTACAATTATTAAGAATTAATTCATTTGTAATTTCGCATACATGTGACCAATGACATTTTCAACTAATATTTTTTATCAAGCCTAATATAATACCCTACAGCCAGCACCTCTCAAAACGGCACTGCAATCTCGGTAAGCCCCCTTTACCCCCTATAACAGTCAACTTATCTCATTCCTATTGATGAGTTAGGAAATTAAATTCACTCTTATTTTTGATAATACTTCTCAATAAAAATTGCCTAACCCATAGCTATTCAGTATTAACCTACTCTTAACACAAATAAGAAGCTTTCAGGGATGAAAAAAGACACCTTAATAAAGCCAAGTTTGTCTGTATTTTCCATATCTATCTTATTGCTAAGCTTATCCAGCTTCGCTTCCGAGGCACCAAAAGTCCAGGTCGAGGTAGCCCTTGATTGGCAGCAGGTTAATCGGGAGACCTTGTACTGCACCGTCAACTCACCTCCCCTATTACAGATTTCTAGCGAGTTATTGTCAATTCTGGTGTTTAGCCAGTCTGATCAAGCAGCGCTCTGATCGGTGGTTGTCGCTTCCTCTCCATCCGTGAA